>NZ_VUKI01000025.1:0-38031 GCF_008385775.1 Staphylococcus sp. GDX7P312P
TTTTATTTTGTCCCAGCCTCAAGTAATTCTAAAATGTAAAACAATTAAGAATTACTTTAAAGAACTGCTATAGAGACGTCACCTCAGGAACGTGAAGCAACTTAAGTTAAACAAAGAAGCCAGAAAATGAATTCATAAAAATTCATTTTCTGGCTCTTTTAATAGGATTAAAACCTTATATTTTTAATTATTTAGCATCTTTGCCGTATAATTCTTGTTTAATCTTAGTTGTTGAAATACCTTCAGTACGTTTTAAGTATACGACTTCACATTTATCTTTTAAGAAGTCGAATTCACCTTCCCAGTCATGTCCCATTACAAAGACATCTACTTCAAAGCGATCCACGTCGATTTCTTTTTGACCCCAATCATTCTCAGGAATAACTAAATCAACATAACGAATTGATTCTAACATCATTTTACGTTGTTCATAATCATAATATGACTTTTTATTCTTAATTTGATTGAATTCATCTGAAGATAAAGCAACAATTAAATAATCGCCCATTTCACGCGCTCTTCTTAGTAATTCAATATGACCATAGTGTAATAAGTCATAAGTACCATAAGTAATAACTCTTCTCATAAACGCTATCTCCTTAACATAGTTTTTAACATTTTTTCATAATCTTAATTTAGCATAAATAAAATTTACATACCATTAATTTTATAAGTTATACTACACTATCTCTTTAAAGTACGCTTAACTAACTGTTTGCTGCTAAATGCAAATTTTTTGGGCATAACTTGTGCTTGAAAACGAAAATATCCTGGTCTTCCAATACCAACATCGATAAGTGTTTGACGCCACTTCTCGTAAGTATCACGTGTCCAATTTGTTGCACCTTGCTCAACTGCTTGAATGATTCTAAACAGCGCATCGCCTGAGTAGTTCGTATGTTGCATATCTTTAATGTAATGCGTGACCCTATCAATAAATTCAGGTGTAACTTTACTACATTTTAATAAGTAAGCTTGAATAAGATAACTAACAATTAAATCATCCATTCGATAACTATAGTATGCTTTCTCATTTGTTAAAAGTAGCATCTCCATGACGCGCTGACGTACTCGTCGAGCATCTTCAATATAAGAAATAAATGTATCAACTCGCTTATCTGTGATTGAACCTTCTTGCTCATTATAGCCATATATAATGAGTGGTAGTAATTGGATATCACGCGCGGTTAAATAAGCTCGTGTGACAAAGGTATGCTCTTCACAAAATACAACGTCTTCATCAAAACGTAATGCACTAAATTTAGAATTAAATAATTTTCCACCAGGCCCAATAGATTGCAAAATTTCAGGCGCTTGAGCTAAAGATACTAGTGATTCACGATTCATTTCCTCATGTGTCGGTACAATTTTCCAATCTCCTTGGACACCTCTACCAATTTGACCAATGACGATATCAACCTCTTGATTACGTTCATAGTAATCTATCATCTTATCTAGTCTTCCCGGTAAAAATTGATCATCTGCATCTAAAAACATAAATGCTTCAACATCATCAGACATTGCAGCTAATCCAAAATTTCTACTTGCAGCTGCACCTTGATTATCTTGATTGTAAATCATGATATTTTTAACTTCTTTTTGTAATTGAGTGAGCTCATGTCTTGAATGGTCTGTAGAACCATCATTTACACAAATGATTTCAACCTCATGTGTTGTATCGATAGATTTGATTGCTCTACGTATTGTCTTTTCTGCATTATATACAGGTATTATGATAGCTATTTTCATCTTTTCACCATCTTTTCAATAAATTCTGTAACGCGTCGAACACTATCTTCACGATTATACTTATGCCAATTTTTAAATAAAGGTTTGAACAAGGCAATATCGTTTCTTATTTTTAAAATTAATTCTTCTTCTGTTGTTACTTTATATTGTTGTGGAATTGCTTTATAAAATTGGTTTAAGCCACGAATTTTATCATATTTATGCTCGTCGTACACATAAAATAATGTTGGTTTGTCTAATAAACTCGCCTCAATAGGTAATGAACTATAGTCACTAATAATCACATCCGCCATAATCATCAATTCTTGTGTAGTGGCTATAGATTGACTTTTTGAAATAGATGGATGTAATTGATTAATCAATGTGTACTCGGGTAGCGCTTCTTCAAAGCGAGCAACATCTATTTGTCTATTATTTTCAGAACCTTCACGATAAGTAGGAACATAGACCACCAATTTTTTATGAATATTATAATGCTTTTTCAAACGTTCTTGCTCGGCCTTAAGATTGAATTTTAAATATTGTGATAGACGTGGTAAACCGAGTGGCAATAATTGTTCTTCAGTAGCTTCAAATGATTCTTTAAAACATGTTCCCATCTCTTTACCACCAATAAGATAATAATCAGTCGCTTGATACACGCGTTGATATTGTCTGACCATAGTTACATTAGTCAAATCAACTTGATGATCAGTCAACCCAAAATTTTTCAGTGCGCCAGATGCATGCCACGTTTGAATAATCGTTTGTGCCTTCTTCTTAGTATAACCACCTAGCATTAAATAATACGTATCGATTAAAATGACTTTCGAACTACTTAATGCTTTTATATGTTTGACGATATATTTGTTTCCTGCTGGTATGAAAGTAATGTTGTTAAGATGTTTCAGCCTATATTGTTCTTCAAATTTTGCAATTACAGCTATTTTGTAACCTTTATTGTCTAATTCGTTAATAATCGGCATAACATCTTCAGGAAATGTCATGAGTACCGTAATTTGCTTTTTATCAACTTGTCTCCTTTTGTAAATAAAATTCAATAATGTAATCATCAACATATATACTTTTTTAATAATTAGTCGCATACATTTACCCCTCATATTTTCATTATAAAAATTATAAATCAAAAATTGTCATTATGCTGTATACACAAAATCCTTGATAAACGCATCAACATTTATCAAGGACTTTAAATTATAAGAAATCTGCGAAATGATCGCGATATCTTCGATGTAAAATTGAACCTAGCACAAAGAAAATTAAAATAACTATCACGTTATAAATTAATAATTTCCAATGTTCTATAAAGTACCATTCGTGGAATAAAATTGCTGCACGATATGATTCAGCCAAGAAATAAACTGGATTAAATTTAATAATTTCACCAATTGTTCCACCAATACCTGAATCTTTAGGTACCCATAGAATTGGAGACATATAGAATAAAATTCTTAGCAAAGCCTGCATGATCATTTGTGTATCCCGCACAATAATGCCGAGTGTCGACGTAAATAATGCAACAGATGCCGTAAAGAAAAATGTCATTGGTACATAAATTAGTAATTGTACAATATGAATTGAAGGGAAAATACCATTAACGATACAAATTCCTATAATAATTAACAATAAACCTATATGACCATAAAAACGACTGGTTACAGTGTAAGTAGGTATGATAGAAAGTGGGAAATTCATCTTCGCCACTTGATTAAACTTCATAGATACTGATTTAGTACCTTCAAGAATACCTTGGTTTACGAAGAACCACATACTAATCCCTACAAGTAGCCAATAAATAAAAGGTATGCCATGAATAGGTTGGTTACTTCTAATCCCCATACCAAATACAAACCAGTAAACCATGATTTGTAATGCTGGATTCAGTAACTCCCAAGCTACACCAAGATAGTTATTCGTATTCGTTATTTTAATTTGGAATTGTGCAAGTCTTTGTACTAAGTAAAAATTCTTGATATGTTCTTTAAAAACAGATCCTACTGCCGACATTGAAATTAACCACGCTTTCAATTAAATATCCACAATGTGTTTACATTTTTAATTTAAAATTAGGATAACTACATTATATATAACAATTTCTGAAAAGTTTAATATAATTATTACGTACATATAGTATTATTTTATATTGTAGAGAAGATTACTAGAAAATAAGAACCATAACTATGGACTTAATTTTCCAAAAAAAGTAAAATCTACTTATTGTTTACAAAAAGTTATTCAAAATCTCTTATACACTTTACACTAGGTTAATAAATTTAACAACTATTGTATGATGTATTATAATCTATATAAGTATTTATAAGGAAGGAAATATCATGAGCGTATCTGTAAATATAAATAATGTGACAAAAGAATATCGCATTTATCGTAATAATAAAGAACGCATTAAAGATGCCTTAATCCCTAAAAATAAAAATAATACATTTTTCGCTTTAGATGATGTCTCTATAACAGCTCACGAAGGTGATGTCATAGGTTTAGTCGGCATTAACGGCTCAGGTAAATCTACATTAAGTAATATGATTGGCGGTTCTATTTCCCCTACTTCTGGAAATATTGAACGTAATGGTGAAGTCAGTGTCATCGCAATCAATGCAGGTCTGAATGGTCGTTTAACTGGTGTAGAAAATATCGAATTTAAAATGTTATGCATGGGATTCAAAAGAAAAGAAATCAAGCAACTTATGCCTCAAGTTATAGAATTTAGTGAACTCGGCGAATTTATTCATCAACCCGTTAAAAATTATTCAAGTGGTATGCGTGCTAAATTAGGATTCTCGATTAACGTTACAATTAATCCTGATATCTTAGTCATTGACGAAGCATTATCAGTTGGTGACCAAACTTTCACTCAAAAATGCTTAGACAAAATTTATGAATTCAAAGAAGCGAATAAAACGATTTTCTTCGTAAGTCATAACATTCGCCAAGTCCGTGAATTTTGTACTAAAATTGCTTGGATCGAAGGTGGCAAACTGAAGGAATATGGTGAATTAGATGACGTTTTACCAAAATATGAGCAATTCTTAAAAGACTTCAAGAAGAAATCAAAAGTTGATCAAAAAGCTTTTAGAAAACAATTAGACGAAAAACGTTTTATTGTGAAATAGCGATAGTCAAGATAAAAAATTTTAAAGGCGGATTCAGTCCTCTCGACTAGAATCCGCCTTCTTCATATTTAAAATAATTAGTATCAGAATAGATACTTATTTTTTCTTTTTCATTTTTCGTTGTACTTTAAAAACTTTAAACATAAACTTAGGAATGCTACGCATACGTCCAATTCGTTTCCAATCGATTAATAAACGATATACCCATTCGATATTTAATTTAATAAATAGTTTAGGGGCGCGTTTTTTTGTGCCACTATATATTTCAAATGAGCCGCCCACACCCATCATTACAGTTCTTTTAAAGGTGTGTCGATGTTTTTGAATCCACTCTTCTTGTTTAGGGAAACCCATTCCTACAAATATATAATCAGGATTAAAACGTTTTATGCGCTTGATTACCGTCTCATCATTTAAATCTATATAACCATGATGGTAATCGAATTGCGCCTGAGGGTATTTGTGTTGTAAATTTTTATGTGCTAGTGTGACTACTTCATTTTTGGCACCAAGTAAATATACTTTTTGATAATTTGTATGGGCAATCTTTAAACAATGTTCCATTAATTCAATGCCCGGCACACGTCGTTTCAACGGTGTTCCCAAACGATTTGATGCTTTAATAACACCTGTGCCATCCGGGACAACAAAATCCGCACTATTAATTAACTGTTTATAAGTACTATGCTCTGACGCATAATCAACGATTTCTGGATTAGCTGTCACGATAAACAAATTATCCTCAGTCTCTTGTGTGAAAAATGTTTTGACATGTTCAATCATATCTAACATGGTTACATTATTAAATTGAACACCTAAAATATCCACTTTAGTCGCTGTTGTCTCTTTTTGATCATGCATTTAAGTAATCTCCTTACTGTCTAAACAATTTTCATATGCATATATTATATGAAAATAGAATCATAATAAATAACTATGTAGCTGTCTACATATATTTTCAAATGATTTATCTTCTTTTTTTAGTTCTCTCATTAAAAGATACATCTAAAGTCTAAACGCTAAATCATCAAATTTACTTTATAATAAATACTATAATCTTACACTCGACGAGGTCAACTATGGTCTATTTAGAAAACTTTTTTACTACAACTATTAATTTAAATATATATTTAATCTGTATTATAGCAATTATCTATATTATGATTCACCAAAATAGACATCGTCAATTCAATCAATATTTAGATGTTTATTTAAACTACATTCCTGTACTTACACATGAATTCGGTCATGTATTATTCAATAAAATCAGTGGTGGACGTGCAAAAGATTTAGTCATCGTCACACGGCCTTCGGAACGACTTCAAACAATGCAACAAGGCTACGCCATTACCCAATCCAAGGGGCTCATTGGACAATTCATTACTACTCTAGGTGGCTATATTATGCCTCCATTAATGCTTTTAATTGGGCTAAGTGCTGCGTATTATGGTCACCCTAGTTTGTTCTTAAGCGCTTATATCATCATTTTCATTTATTTTTTAATGCTTACATCACGCAAACTATCACCTATCATTGTACTAATTATATTTATTGCACTTCTATACTTCTTAGTACAACATGATAATCAATTATTATTTTATTATCTAGTCACTTTTATTTATCACCTTATACTAGGTGTCTTATTAGGTGAAGTTTTACAATCAAGTTGGACGATATTCAAACTGACTTTTCAGCGACCAATTCCATGTTGGGATGGACGCACATTGACAGAACTTACACGCATACCAACTTTCTTATTCAGTACATTATGGATAGCGATTAACATATTAACGATATACTTAATGCTTATCTTTACAATTTAATAAATTCATTCAAAAAATCTCCAATAAAAAGGTATTATTGAACCCTTCATTGGAGATTTTATTATCTGATTTAAACATGCTCTGCGAAAATATTCATTGCATTATCATAACTTAGTATCGTTACAATATCATTTCGTTTCACAATCATTACTTTATTTGTTTCATCTTTAGTTACGATCTCAACATCATTTCCAATTGAAATATTTTTGCTAGAAAGGTATACCAAAAGTTCGGTCTTATCACGTACTCGCTTAATCGTCACTTTATCACCAGGTTCAAATTCTAATAAAGATACCGTGAATTTCTCTTCAAAATGCTGATTTCTGGGGATAATACCGCCGTGTGGACATGTTTCAGGATAATCAAGTATCTTATCCAAGCGTTCTACAAATAAATCTGAAATGCGATGTTCTAAGATTTCTGCTTCTTGATGGACTTCTTCCCAATTATATTGTAAAACTTCTATTAAAAATAACTCCAACAGGCGGTGACGCTTAATGATATCCAACGTATGTTTCAAGCCCTCATCTGAGAGTTTCACACCTTTATAGTGTTTCGTTTCAACATAACCAGCCTTTTCCAAGCGTCCAACCATTTCACTAACTGAAGGAGGTTTTATATTTAAGTACTGAGATAACTTTTTATTTGAGACAAAGGATGTATCTCCATCATTGGCTAATATTGCTTTTAGATAATCCTCTTTTTCTTCAGTTAACATCATTTCACCTCACCCATACATTCACTTTATTGTATCATGAATTGATAACGAATGTTATTCACCTTATTTAAACAAACTGTACCTTAATAAAAAAAGTGAGGCTAGGATAGAATTCTATTTGAATTCATTATCCCGACCACACTCTATTATATCTTCAATCATATTTATTAAGTTAGTCAGTTAAGCTATCAACGATAACCATTTCATCATAGTTTATCGCTTCTCTTAATTTTAATGCCGTACTTTCAGTAATCTCTCCATCGTCAGTTAAACTAGATAAAACACGACGTTGTTCTCTTAAAGCATTTAATTTTATCTTCGTAATTGAATCTTCGGCACGCGTATTAAAGAAATTAGATGGCGATAAGTTATCTATTCTCATAAGATAACCGTCACAAATCATACCAACTTCTAATTTGTTATCTTCATTCGCTTCATCTACAAGACGACTCACAACATTATAATGAACAATCTTATTGATTTTAGAAAGTTCCAATAAGTTATCAGTAACACTTAATGATGATGCCGCATTGGTACGTGTACGTATACGACGTTTTAATAGTACAGCTCTCGCACCAACAATCATACGACGTATCAATGACGCTTGACGATACACTTGTGTACGTTCTGCATAACGCATGTAGTTTTCTAATACACTTGCAGTTATTTCACCATCATCGGCAAGTCGTTCTAGTGTTTTCGTTTCAACCTTAAAAGCTAAACTCTGTAATCTTTCGAGTTCTTTTGAGTTCTCATCATCCTTTTCAACAGATTTCAAGAACGTTAATTTATCGTGATATTCTTTAATGACATTACCATAACGATAACTTGTTTCAAATGATGAATGATGATTCAAGTAATCTATGACATGTTCAAGAATATATATTCTAGCTTCTTTAAAATTCATACTTCCAATCTTAGCCTTAGGTGCACTAGATGTTACAAACGGCAATACAATTTGTGCAATCACAAGACTTATAATAACCATACCTGATGAAATAAATAGTAAATCATTACGATATGTAAACGCATGATGATCTGCTAAAAAGTATGGTAATGTTAATGCGATTGCTAACGAAATAGTTCCGTGCACGCCACATAGTGTCATGATAAGCGCATACATGCTTCGTTTAGGTGGTTTCTCTTTCTTCTTGTCTTCTCCTTCTTCATTCATTAATTTTTGGAAAGGACTGACAGATAAATAGAATAGAGGATAGAGCACATACACCCATATAAATCTAAATAAGTATACCGCTAACGCAACGAGTGCTGTTATCACAACTAAGAACAATAAATTGTGTGGTTCAGTTTTTACAATATTTCCAATTACTTCTGGAACTAAAAATCCTAATATTGAAAAAACAAAACCATTCAATGCATATCCTAGAATGTTCCAAGTGTGATTGTAACTCATTTGAAGTCGAGTACGTGTTTGAGCGATACGATCACGTTCAAAACCATGTACTAAACCTGCCACAACGGCAGCAATAATACCTGACGCATGAAACATTTCAGCAACAAGATAAGTAACAAATGGCGTTAATAGTTGTAAAAAAGTAAACATATTAATGTTTTCTATGCCACGTCTTGTAAGTGTTAAACGGAATCTAACAAGCGCAATACCAATAAGTAAACCAATAATCGCACCACCGATTGACGCGATTAGAAATTGTTGCACCGCTTCAAATAATGAGAATGAACCAGTAATTAAAACACCTACCGCTATTTTGAATGAGATGATACCTGCTGCATCATTAAGTAACGATTCACCTTCAAGGATAGTCATAGCACCTTTAGGTAAAACCTTACCTTTTGTAATAGCTTGCACTGCCACAGCATCAGTTGGACATAATATTGCGGCTACGGCAAAAGCTGCACCAATAGGAAGTGTCGGCCAAATCCAATGAATAAATAGACCCACACCAATAACAGTTGTAATAACGAGTCCTAAAGCCATTAACATCACTGGTTTAATATAACGACGTAAATGAGCTCTCGAAACGTTAACACCTTCCACAAAAAGTAACGGTGCAATCGTTGCTACCATAAAGAGTTCTGAATCGAAGTTAAATTCTACAGGTACTGGCGTTAAAAAGAGGAGCATTCCTAAAGCAATTTGAATGAATGCCAGAGGCACTTTGGGTAAAAAAGTATGAACAAAGGAGCTTACAATAACTACGGCTAGAAATATGAGAATCGTTTCAAATATTTCCAAACTTCCACCCCATTTTATACTTCATATTTAATTGGAGAAATAAGACTTGCCTAATATAAAAATAAGTTTTATGTCTATTTATATCCTGATAAATACATCTTAAACTCACAATCGGTTAATTATAATTTTACCATTAAAGTTACAATGAATTAACTAACTTGCATTCATTTCTAATCCATTTTTATTAAATTGATAGCATTCCAATCTACTTCTAACCATTCATTTGTTTGATCACTTATAACAATCACCTTTATAGCAAATAAGACTTCCATTTAGATTTTAATAAAATTTTTACTATCCCCTAACATTGAATTAAACATTCATTACTATGCTTTAGTTAGAAATGTTCAAACTGAAATCATTCCGTTTTAAACAATCGGGTGCTTTAATTGAAAACATTTTAGGAGGATTATACATGATTATTTCAAAAAGACTTACTGTGACAGTATTAGGCATTTTACTCTTAATTATGTTGATTGCAACAGTCTCAGATCAAGCTATATCAAATGCATTGATGAATCAAAATGATTTATTTGGCACACTCTTTCAAAATTATGGGTTATTCCCGCCTACGTTAGTACTCATTATTTCTGTTATTATATTAAATTATTATGTATTCACAACGTTTAGTCATCGATTTGCTAAGATAATCATCTTAGTTATGACCGCTGTATTCACATTAATTAAAACGAACGCACTAGTATCAGAAACTGTTCAATACATATTATCAACATCAAATAATATAAAGCACCATAAGCCTATGGGTATGGCAAATAATGAAGAAAATGCAGGTACCGCTTTACCCTTAGGTTGGAGTATGTTTATATCACTAATCTTTTTATTAATAATCGCATTTGTTTGTTATTATTTTTGGTTAAAAAACACAAATACTGCTGAATTAACTAGATTATTTAAAGTGTCACTTATCAGCTTTATCGTACTATTTATCGGCTTAGAACTTGTTGACAATATGAAAGAATTATGGGGACGTGTTAGACCATATGAACTTAGCGACAAAGGGGCACATTTTACCAATTGGCATACCATTAATGGCAATACAGGGCATAGTTCATTCCCATCAGGACATACGGGTAATGGTGCCTTTCTCATGTTTTTAGCTTTCTATTTCCATAAGCTTCGCTCACGTAAAATTATGTTCGCAATTGGTCTATTTTATAGTGTATTAATGGCATTAAGCCGAATTCGAATCGGTGCGCATTTTACTAGCGATGTAACCATGAGTTTAATCATTATGTTTGGTCTTATGGTGATGTCAGACTTTCTTATTCACAAGATGACTTCAAATACTAATCAGCAATAATGTGGCATGATGACGGACGTATCATCATCGATTTAATTGCTACGTTCTAAATTAGAAATAACTACAGTTGACGTATTTTTAATCTTTACTAAAATTTTAACTGTATAATAATTCTATTTTAAGGAGTTAAAGTTATGAATACATTTTCAGAAAAGGAAAAACTCAAATTATTGTCAGATATCGTAGAAATTAATTCGGTGAATGATAATGAAATTGAAGTTGCAACTTATTTGAAGGACTTATTTGAAGCGCATCATATTAACGCAGAAATTGATGTTATTGAAGGTAAACGTGCTAACTTAATTGCTACAATCGGCAGTGGTAGTCCAGTTGTAGCAATTTCAGGTCACATGGATGTTGTATCGGAAGGTGATCAAAACGATTGGGACTATCCACCATTTCAAATGACTGAAAAAGATAATCGATTATTCGGTCGTGGTACCTCAGACATGAAATCTGGACTTATGGCTTTAGCTATTACAATGATTGAGTTGAAAGAGAACGATGCACTACCTCATGGTACGATAAAATTTATGGCAACTGCCGGCGAAGAAAAGGAACAACTTGGTTCCGCACAATTGTATAAGAAAGGTTATATGAATAATGTTGATGCTTTGATAATTGCCGAACCATCTGAAACGAATATTGTTTATGCTCATAAAGGATCAATGGATTATAAAATCACTTCTAAAGGAAAAGCCGCACACAGCTCTGTACCTGTCGTAGGATTTAATGCAATTAAACCATTAATTCAATTTATACAAGATATCGATACAGAATATGAACGTATTTCGAAAGAATTAAAAAGCGAAAAGCTAGATTTCTCACATCTTATCAAACGCATTCAATCACAGTTACAACAAGAAAACAATCTAGATGAAGAAGAAGTTGAACGTGTGATTTCTGGACTTGTCATTAGCAATACTATTTTACATGGTGGGAACCAAGTCAATTCAGTTCCTGATACTGCAACTGCTGAATTTAATATTAGAACGATTCCAGAATATGATAACGAAAAAGTTAAATCACTATTCAAAACGTATTTGGAAGAAGTTAATAAGCAAGGCGGACAGTTAGAAGAAGATTTATACTTAGATTTAGATCCAGTATTAACAACTGGAGATAATCCATTAATTAAGATTGGGCAACGCGTAGCTAAACAAATATTTGGAGAGGATATTGTCGCATCACCAACCGTTGGTGTAACAGATGCTTCCAATTTATTGCGCGATAAAGATGAACACTTTTCTTTCCTAATGTTTGGACCAGGAACAGTACCTCATCAAATAAATGAATATGTCGAAAAAGAGAAATATCTTCGTTTTATCGATTACTATAAGGAATTGCTTATAACTTATTTAAAGGAATATAAGTAACTAGCGATCATCTTAAACTAATATTTATAATGAGAAAACTTTATGTTTAAACGTGTATGTTATCCTTTAGTTGAGTCTTACATTCATAGGAGGATATCATGAAAATTTCATGGATTTTTTGGTGGATAATAAGTGTGTTTGAAGTTTTAAGTTTTTTTGGATTTGCATTTTTACTTTGGCAACGATCTGTAGATGCAGCAGGTGTCATACAAACTACCGAAGTCAAATGGATTAATATTGCTGTATTGGGATTAGCATATCTAATTCCATTCTTGATACAAATCGTATGGCTAATTGTTAATCTCATTTATTCAAAACGTAAACAAGCAACAATTTAGTTTATTTACTAAGTTAACGCAAATTAAGTAGATGTGAGGGAGTAGGACAATGAATCTAAACATTCTGTCCAACTCTCTCCTCTTTTTATTTAATCAACTTTGTTCTGAACCCTCTTCTTTTTACATTTAGCCTTCTATCTCTTTAATTGTTTCACTAATTTTTTCTTATGAATTTACTTAAATCATTAGAAATAGGGTATGATTCAACAAATAATATAAAAATACAACTGTCTACTTTTAATATACTTATTATCTTAAATAAGGGGTGTAAAGAATGTATGTTCCTAAATATTATGAAATGAAGGACTTCAAACAAATTAAGCACTTTATGATAGAACATAATTTCATTACCATCATCACTACTGACAATTCTGTACCAATAGCCACGCATTTACCTGTTATCGTCGAGGAACACGATAATCATTTATATGTGTCTGGGCACTTTTCTAAGAAAAATAAGCAATGGACATCGATTAAAAATAATGAAGATATACTTATGATATTTCACGGTCCGCACGCCTATATTTCATCTACTTGGTATGAAACAGAGGATGTACCAACATGGGATTATCAAAGTGTACATGCTTATGGCTGTGGTGAGTTATTAGATGAAGAAACGCTTATCACTGATTTATCCAAGTTGCTGTATAAATATGAACAACATCGTGATAATGGCGCAACATGGAATAATATTTCTGACCAAACTAAGCAACAAATTCACGGCATTGTTGGTTTTAAAGTTAAGATTAAAAAAATTGAAGCTTCATACAAATTGAGTCAAAATCGTCCTCAAAAAGACAGGGAGAATATTACAAGACATCTTTCAAATAGTAGTAACACGATGCATAAAAGTTTAGCTAAAGAAATAGATACGAATTAGAATCAAATCCATGTCATATTATATAGAGGTCATTTATTATGAATAAATTTAAATTAGTTTTTCTTATATGCTCTTTTTTACTAATGATTGCAACCTTGTTCTTTTGGACATTATTTCTGCCACCATTGTCTGAACTTGAAGGCGAGAATGCATTGGCACAAATGGTTGTGTTTGTCCCATCTATAATTGCGTACCCAGTTTTATTTCCGATTATATGGCTTTTAGAAATCTTTTATCTTTTTACAACGAAACACTGGTCTTATATGGACTTGTTATTTTTATTACTTAGTTTAGTAACGCCAATCTTATTATTGGTTATTTATTTTATAATCGCGACATCAACCATACCTTTCCTACTTCTTTACATTTATTTAAGTATATTGACCGTGTTAATGACACTGGTCTCCTATATAAATTTAAAAAAATGAGATTGAGCATTTCAAAGTAGTAGTCTTAACTATTACTCATTCATGTTCAATCTCATTGATTTAATCAATCTTTAGTTTCTCTTCTAGCTTCTGATAAACTTTCGATATTTTCTTCTTGCTGTTTTTCTTTTTCTTTCTGTCGCTGCTTCTGAACATCGTAATAAATTTTTTCACGACGCTCTTCTCGAATTCGAGCTCGATTTTTAAGTTCTTCTGTAGAATTGTATTCTTTAGAACTTAATAAAATGGAAGATCGACTTGGTGCATCATCTTTACGATACATGTATGCACCTGTACGATAGGCTGCTCTGGCAACTAAATGCATACCTACCGGTGATGTTAAATTAATAAATACAATTGATAATAATAATCTAACACTAAAGAAGCTTTGTTCATTCGTAAAGTAAATTAATACACCCACTAATGTTAGTAAGACAGATAGCGTAGAACTCTTGGTAGACGCATGACTTCGTAAAAAGACGTCTTGAAATTTTACAATTCCAATTGCACTAATGACGGCAATGATACTGCCTAGAAATATGAGGAAAGCGGCAATCAAATCAATGATTTCGTTTATTTGTGCCATTGAATACTCGACCTCCCCCTATAAATCTAGAAATAGATACAGAACTTACAAATGAAATAATTGCAACAAGCATTATGGAATCAAGGAATGAAACAGTATTATAAATAACACTAACTATACCTATAATGCACATGATGACAGCACTGGAAGCATCGAATGCCACAACCCTATCAGCTGTAGTAGGTCCTTTGATTAAACGGAATAATCCAATTATGAACGCTATGCCAAATAATACTAATGCACTTGTAATAAAAAAATTCGTGAGCGTTTCAATCATTGTGACACCTCCGTAATCAAGTTTTCATATTGTTTTATGCTTTTAAGCAGACTTTCTTTTTCTTTTTCTGAAACATCTATACTGTGTATAAAGAATTTATTGGTAGTCTTCGAAATACGAATAACTGTTGAACCAGGCGTAATAATGATTAGAATAGTTAAAAACGTAATTGCCCAATCATTTTTTAAATTCGTTTCATATGTTAATAACCCTGGGTTCATATGTCTCGTTTTAAATAGAATGTAATTAATAATACTAATACTAGAAGTAATTAATTGATATAAATACACGCCTAAGAACTTAATAGCAATCCATATCTTCTTAGGATAAAAAGCTTGCCCAAAGAAACGATGTAATATATAAATTACGATCAAACCAATGATGAAGCCAGATACGAAGGTAGAGAATTGAAATGAGTCTTCATCTTGAAACAGTACCCATAAAAATGCGATTAATATGTTCAATACAACTTGTCTCATTTATTCTCCTCCTTCAAATGTGAATTGACAATGCTATGGAAATAATTATCATCCATATTCAATTTTGTTGCATTTTCAGTAGCATTCATCACAACTGGCGCTGCAATACCCATTGCAAGTACGACTGCAACTAAAATACCCAGAATCGTTTTACGGTGCTTAGGTAGTGGATTGAAATCAACCTGTTCACCATCATTGTCTCCAAAGTACATAATAAATAAAATTCTAAACAGACTATACATTGCTAATAGACTTGTAATAATCATTAATGCTAAGCCAATGTAGTTACCATTTTCAATCGCACCTTGGAAGATGAGTACTTTTCCTGGGAAACCACTAAATGGCGGTACGCCTCCAATCGCAAATATCATAACAACAAATGCAACACCAAAGAATGGTTCTTTCTTAGCTAATCCACATAAATATTTATATTCGCGGTAACCAGACATATAAACTAAACTACCTATAATAAAGAACAACATTGTCTTCACAATAATGTCATTCGCTAGATAGAAGATAGCACCATGTACACCTGCAAAGGTATTGGAACCTAGACCTAAAATGACAAAACCTATCGATAATATAACTTGATATGAAGCCACTTTCTTAATATCACGATATGCAATAACACCGAAAGCGCCTATAAGCATTGTGATACATGACATAAATACTAACAATGGATGTGTCACACCCGTATGTTGATCAAATAGAAGTGTGAAGAAACGAATGAGTGCATATGCACCTACCTTCGTCATTAACGCTGCAAATAAAGCGGCAAGTTCAGTGTTAAGCACTGCATAAGCTTTAGGCAACCACATAAATAGTACTAAGGCAGCTTTCGAACCAAAGGCCACTATAAATACAATTGAAATAATAATAATCGCTTTATTATCATGAATTTGATCTAAGCGTAAAGCAACTTGTGAGAAGTTTAATGTTCCAACCATCTTGTATAATAAACCAATACCTAGCAAGAATAACCATGATCCTACGATATTCAATACAACATAAATAATGGCTGCTCTTAATTGTTCGACAGATTGTCCTAACGTTACTAATACAAATGAAGCTAGTAACATGATTTCAAACATAACATACAGGTTAAATAAATCAGATGTTAAGAAAGAGCCAATAACGCCTGTTGTTAAGAATAAGATGAAAGTAGGCAAGTAGTATCGATTAACACGATCTTCCCCACGACCAAATCCGTATGACATAATGAGTGTCACAACAAATGACGCCACTGTAACCATAACTAAACTCAGCGAATCACCTAAGAATTGGATACCATAAGGTGCTGCCCAACCACCAAAATCAAGCGTAATGGGTTTATGTTGTAAGACGTATATCAATAAACATAATGAAATAATTGTATTAACAGACATTGTTCCTATGTACAAAATTTTAGATAGCCTGTTCTTCTCTTTAGTAAAAACAAGGACTAATGCACATAATAATGGTAATAGGATTGGAAGGACTAATAAATTACTGTTCATTTTCATCCTCCTCTCCTCTTAATACATCAATATTTGCTTCTTTAGTAACACGGTATGTTCGATAAACTAATACTAGTAAGAAAGCAGTCATTGCAAATCCGATAACGATCGCAGTTAAAACAATAGCCTGCAATAATGGATCCACATAATTAGTATTAGAGCCGTGGATTAAAGGTTCCGTCATCTTATTACTATAATGACCCATACTCATAATAATTAGATTTCCCGCATGCGTATAAATCGAAATACCTATAACAATTCGAATTAAGTTGAGTGATAGTATCATGTACGTTCCTATAAATACTAAAAATCCTATCACAAGTAATAATATTAAATTCATGATTTACCACCACTCAAGGCCAACATAATTGTTACGATGACGCCGACAACTGTTAACAGTATACCTAATTCAAACAATGTAATTGTCGTTACATGTAATTCACCTAATAATGGAAAATGAATGTATGCTTCACTTTGGTATAGGAACGATTTACCAAAGAAAACCGGAACGATTGCAGTAAGTGCTGAGATTATGGCACCAACAATCATTAACTTTTTAAAATCAATAGGTAAACTTTCTAATACTTCATGTACATCAAAAGCTAGGAACATTAGGATAAAGGCCGAACTAAAGATAAGACCACCTATAAAACCGCCACCAGGATTATTATGTCCCGCAAAGAAAACATAAAAGCCGAATGTTAATAAAATAAATACGACGATTTTAGTAACGGTTTTTAACACAACATCATTTTCTTTCATCTTGGCCCCTCCTATCTTTGTAATGTAATAATGTATAAATACCTAAACCGGCAATAATTAAGACGATACCTTCAAACATTGTATCTAAGGCTCTGAAATCTCCTAAAATAGCATTTACAATGTTTTTACCACCAGTCAATTCATAGGCATTCGTATAATATTTAGAAATTGACTCTAGACCATCACCTTGTTGCGCAATAAATATGAGCGTTACTACGGCTCCAGCCATAATAAATGATACGATAATTTTGATTGTTTCTTTTTTCATGTTCGCTGTTGTACGAGCGATATTTGGCAATCTAGAGAAACTTACAATAAAGAGAATGGTCGTAATTGTTTCTACTACTAATTGAGTTAACGCTAAATCTGGTGCTCTCATTAATAAGAAGAATAATGCAACACTGTAACCAATAATTCCATTTAAAATGACCATTGTTAAACGTTGTCGAATAAACACTAACGCTATACCGACAACACTAATCATAATGCCTAAAATAACTTCCAATGGACCAAATTCTGAAACTTCTATTTGATGTAACTTTGGCAAACCTACTTGGAATATGCCATATGCAATTAATATAGAGAAAATAAGAACCGTTATAATATTATAATGGTTTAATCTGTTATTCATTAAACCTCGAATCATTTGACCTGAATAACGTTCAAATCCTCGATACACATTGCGATAAGAATTTGTAATAGAAGCATATTTAATGACTTGATGCGTAATAGCTTTCCAGTTTACTTTTAACGCTAAAATGAGACCAACTATAATAACAATCACACTAAAAATGAGTGGCAAATTAACACCATGCCATTGAGAAACATGCGGTGCTATTGCATCTACGCTACTACCCAAATTGGTAACATTTCGTAGTGCCGGCAATACTAAGCGCTCAGTGAAAAAGTTGGGAATAAAGAAAATGATTGGTATCATAACCATTAAAATTATTGCAGGTAAACTGAATAACCACGGTTCATGAATATGTTTCTTTGGCACTTTCTTTTCGTCAAATTCTCCCCAATAAGTTTCTTTAAGCATGTAAACTGCATACACAAAAGTAAAGATACTTGCTATAACACCAATAGCTACAACAATAATCGTTAACGTTAAACCAAATTGTTGAAGTTCGATTGCGCTAACTAAAGAATCGAAGAACATCTCTTTACTTAAGAAACCATTTAACAACGGCACACCTGCCATTGATAACGCAGCAAGTGTCATAACTAAATTCATTTTCGGGAAGAATTTACGCATTCCACTTAATCGGCGAATATCTCTCGTACCAGCTTCATGATCAATGATTCCGACACCCATAAATAAAGCACATTTAAATATTGCGTGATTCATTAAATGGAATAAACCGGCGAATAAAATTAATGTATACGTCTCTGCCATTGGACCTGATGAATGTTGCGCAATACCTCCACCTAGACCAACCATCGACATTATCATTCCTAATTGGCTAATTGTTGAATACGCTAATATACCTTTTAAATCATATTGTCTTAAGGCCGTTACAGAGCCAAATATCATTGTAATCAAACCTACAAATGTAACAATATAAATATAACTATCACTTAAACCTAAGATAGGCGTGAATTTAAATAGTAAAAAGATACCAGCTTTAACCATAGTAGCTGAGTGTAAATAGGCACTTACAGGGGTTGGTGCAGCCATGGCTTTAGGTAGCCAAATATGGAATGGAAATTGAGCTGATTTCGTAAATGCACCTATTAACAACATTATCATCATTGGTATAAATAGAGCATGTTCACTAATGCTATGACTTTGAGTAAGTAATTCTGAAATCGTATTTGTACCAGTAATGATATACAACATAATGAATCCTGTTAATAAGGCTAAACCACCTAAAACAGTGATAATAAATGACTGAATGGCGCCTAATTGACTTTCAGCATTGCTATACCAGTATGAAATTAATAAGAATGACGATACACTTGTTAATTCCCAGAAAACATACATTAAGATAGTGTTATTTGAGACTACAATACCCAACATACTAAACATGAATAACAATAAATATAAGAAGAAACGCGGTAAGTTATCTCTATTAACAGATAAATACTGAGTAGCATAGAAGAATACTGCCACCCCTATAATGGAGATAATTAATCCAAACATTAATCCTAGACCATCTAATCGAAAATCCAGATTAACATCAATAGCGGGCATCCATGGAATTTTAAATTCTACAAATTTTCCGTGTAGAACATTAGGAATTTGGGCTAAGAAATATCCCGAAGCTAAAATAGGTGCTAACAAAGCAATATATCCAGCGAACCGTCTCAATGGCTTAATAAACAACGTCATTAAGACGATTAACATAATAACTATTAGTCCACCTAGTAAATATACTAAGCTCATCAAAAGCCTCCTTTTCAGTAAAAAATCAATTATAAATTTAAAGCGATAATTGTATGAAGTTCATCATCGGCAGACAACCCGATAAATTTCACTGTTTCTTGAGTTGTCTGATGACCTAAATATTTTTGTATGATTGCAATAGAAATACCCGATTGATAAGCATGATAAGCAAATGTTTTTCGCAAAGTGGTCAATCCAATATGACACAAGCCTAACTCTTCAGCGGCATGATGAATGATTCGGTAAGCTTGTTGTCTAGATAACTCTTTATGTGTTCTTATCGATTGGAATAATAAATGATCATCCATAAGCTTATTATATTCAATAAATCTTCTAATCTCTTCACGTAAATCGTTTGGTAACAAGATTTTGATTGCAGGCGCACATGACTCAATCCAAGATGATTTTATTTCATCTTGATCAATCATTTTGACGTCTTTCACTTTTAGATTTAATAAATCTGTTAAACGTATACCCGTATGTATAGCTAATTTAAATAAAAGATAATCTCTATCAGATTTCTTTTTTAATACATCATACATCTTTTTTATATCATCTTTATTTCTGATCGGTTCAACTTGATTCATCTATCCACCTCATAAAAGTTTCTTATTTAATGATAAACCATATTTTAGTAACATTAAATGTTTTTGCTCAAATTTCTTTAAATAAATGTGTCCCTTTTTGAATGGATTTCGATATATAGAGTGAAAGGAGGTGACAAACATATGAATGAAATTTCACAATTATCTGTTGTTTGTACGCATATCACTCACGACGCAAGTGGTAAAGCGAAAGAAACAAAACGTCGTTTTACTAACTTAAACACTAAAGCCACAGATTCAGAAATCAGATCATTCGTCAATATCATTGCACATCTGATTAATGAAACATTCGATAAAGTTGAGGTGGTTAAAACACAAGTTTTAGCCTAATTTAACTTAAAAATTAAGAAAGGAGGTATTCTACATGTCAAAGACTTTAGAACTTGCTTTTAAAACAAATTTAAATAAAACTGCTAAATTGCAATTCCCACAAGTTAACGTTGCTGTATCTGAGTCTGATGCTAAAGCTGCTATAGATAATATTATTAAACTTAATATTCTACAACCTACAGCTGGCACACCTATTAAAGCCACTTCTGCTAAATTAATAGACGTTACGAGTACTACTCTATTTGAAACTAAATAACACATTCTGATGTTTCAATGAGTGTGAGACAAAAAAATGTTTCATGACTACTGCGTATATTCGTAATAGATGACTAAACTGACAAGACGCTTAAATTAAGCTTTTCTCACTTCTAGTCAACCTTGCGAAGCTAGGATGAAGAATTCGAAAAGAATTCTGTCCTAGCTTCTTTTTTTATAATTAATACTTCAATAATTTATATTCTGAGCCCACTATTAGTAAAACGCGTTGATATTCGTATTTTGAAATCGGAAACTAAAATGCGTATAATAATGATGTTTTAGTTATGAAAGAAAATATAGGGGGTCTATCGTGGCATTTTTATTTATACTCGGTATTGTGGCTGGTATGATGGTCCCAATCCAAACCTCAATCAATTCTCGCCTTGGACGATATACAGAATCATCTTTTTATGCATCTACCATTTCATTTTTCGTAGGTACACTATTTTTATTTATTTTAAATATGATTTTTAATCCGCAATTATTTGATGGTTCATTTTATAGTGGACATACAATTGACTATCATTGGTGGGTTGGTGGTCTACTAGGTGTTTGTTTCTTAACAGGAAACTTATTATTACTGCCTCGTTTAGGCGCAGCGTTAACTGTTGTCATGACAGTAGCTGGTCAAATCATCATGGGGGTCTTCATAGATACTTTCGGACTACTTGGCGCAAGCAATCATTCGTTTACTTTCCTAAAAGCAGTAGGCATCATAATCCTATTCTTCGGTATCTTATTAATGAACTATATACCTAAAAATAAACTCCAAGAAAAAACAAATCATATGTTTTATGTTTGGCTTATCATCGGCTTTATATTTGGGTTTGCGCCACCATTACAAACAACAATTAACAGTGGTCTAGCTCAGCAAATGCATAATTCGCTATTTGCCGCACTCGTATCTTTCACTGTTGGTACATTAGCATTATTTATTTTAACGTTAATATTTAACAGAAGTCTTAAAATTAAAATCACACACCCTGATATCGGTAAAATCAAGCCAATACATTTTATTGGTGGTGTTCTAGGCGTTGTATTTGTCACATCAAATATAATTCTGATGCCGTTTTTAGGTGCAGCACTGACAACTATCGTCGCAATGTTAGGTCAAATGTTAATGGGCGTTATCATTGATCATTTCGGTTTAGGCGTTCGCAAGAATCCAATAACACTTCGCAAGTTTAGTGGGCTAATTGCCATTGCTATAGGGATTATTCTGTTACGCCTCTTTTAGTTTTTACAACACTATATTAATATCTTTATTTAAAATGTCTTCTTTTCTTAGTAATTGAGAAGACATTTTTTTATTTATACGATATTACACATATTCGTTATATCGCCATTGTATAATAGTTGTATAAAAATTTTATAGAGGTGATCTATTGAAGACATTTTTTACCCCGTTAAGAATTTTAATTGCCACGCTTATCCTCCTCGTCATATCCTTTGTATGTTATATTTATGCAAAAATTCCAACAGAACCTGACACATCTAAAATAGAAACCATTACTGCAAAACCTCAATACTCTCTCTCATTCATTGGCGAACAACAACCTCAAGAAAGTTTCACTTTATATTTCAATCCATCTTTAGGAAATGTTTCGTCCTTACTTGTCAAAAATGATGAAATCATCCATTCTGATACACCTTTATTAGAGTATTACAATCCGCCCCTTGAAAAGCTTATTGTAGCTAAAAAGAAGGCCCTATCCTCACTTATCAACCACTCACCGAAACAATCAATTAGTCAACAGTTAACGCTAAACAGCCAAATATTAGAACTCCAAATTCGACTTCAAACACGCATTAATTCCCCTATTTCTGGAAAAGTAACTATCCTAGAAGCACATCCTTCTAAATTAAATACAAAAATAATGCAAATTAATAGCGAAAAACATATTATTCGTGCTAATATAACTGAATCTCAATTGGAACATATTAAAGCGAATCAAGATGTAAATGTTACAAGAAATCACTCCAAATTATTTACTGGTAAAATTCTTTCTATCATTCAAATCCCTTATAAAGTAGAAAAAGGTGAATCAATTTATCAAGTAGATATTTCGACTCAAGATCAATACCCTCTTGGACGCCATTTTGATATCGATGTTGGAACTTCTAAAGTAGAACTACCTATAAGTTCAATTTATGAAAATTATTATGTTTTAATTACACAAAATAACAAAATTATTAAAAGAAGAATAGAATATACTAAAAGTCAAAAAAATGGGTATATTATGGTATCCAATGGATTAAATATTGGAGATAAAGTGATTGTGCATCCTTCATCATCACTACTACAAAAATAGCAGTGATTTTTTGCAATTGTATATTCATATTAAAATTTATTATATAGAGCGAAATAATAATTGTTCTAAATTAATTGATTTTTATAAATTGCTTTGAAATTCAAACAAAGAATATAATAATCAAAATATTGTTTTATTAAGTACTTTTTTGTTTACTTCTTAATTTCATTTAGTTATAATTAACTAAATAATATAGCATTAAATTAATTTAATAAAATTCTTTTAATCTAAATTATTTAAGTATTTTTAACTATTATAAGACGTTATATATAATTTAACGGGCAAAATAGAAAAAGCGCACAATTAGTTGGGGAGGTTTCAAAATGGCAATTTCAAAAATCAATGATTGTTTCGAATTATTAGCAATGATCACATATGCAGATAAATTAAAAAACATCATCAAAAAAGAATTTTCAATTAGCTTTGAAGAATTCGCAGTTTTAACATATATTAGTCAAAGTAAAGAAGAGGAATATTATTTAAAAGATATCATTAATCACTTAAACTACAAACAACCACAAGTAGTTAAAGCAGTGAAAAATTTATCTCAAGAAGATTATTTTGATAAAAAACGTAATGAACACGATGAAAGAACTGTATTAATTCTCGTAAATAGTACACAACGTAAAAAAATCGATTCATTATTAAATAAAGTAAATACACGTATCGAAGAAGCTAACAAAGAAACTGAATTATAATTTCTTTGTGGCTTTTCTAATTCTATTCGTTTTCGATATGAATTTATAACCCTAAGATATTAATTTTAAATAACAAAGCCAGTAAATGAAATTCGTAAATTTCACTTACTGGCTTTTTTGTATATCACATGACGTATTACAAATGTGTTTTAAATTAAAATGTTTTTATCTAATATATTAATGTAGAAGCTTTATTTCATGATTCATCAAACAGACATCCACTTATAAAAATTACTGATATCATTTAATGATTCACTTCTGTTATCTGTTCAACATTTTCTAAAAAACTTAAATATAAGACTAGAAACTTATCTTCTTCTTCAACATAGGGTGCATGTCCAGATTCTTCAAATAAAACTTTCTCAACATTTTGATATCGCTCTTCTATTTTATAATGATTCTTATCATTTATAATTGGATCATAGCGTCCGTTTATAATTAATGTAGGAACTTTAACATAATGCGTGTACCCTTTATTCGCATAAGCCGTATCTAAAAGTGCTCTGCTTGCTATAGCACTATCCTCGGAATTTTGTTTACTGTATAAGCGTTGCCGTTGAATCCATTTCATTGCTGATTCTTGTTCTTTATAGATATACGGGAATAGTAAAAGTAGTGCTTCAGATTTATTAAACCCTGCAATTTCGTCTTGGTGCTCAATCATTAATTTCGTAAAACCATGAACGATATCCTCAGCTTTTGAAGAGATAATTGTTAAAGATAATACACGGTCTTCATGTTTTTCGGTAAATTCTCTAGCAATTATCCCTCCCATATCATGACCTAATAGATGCACTTTCTTTAAGTTTAATTTATCGATAAGTACATATAAAT
Organism: Staphylococcus sp. GDX7P312P; assembly: GCF_008385775.1. Taxonomy (NCBI): domain Bacteria; kingdom Bacillati; phylum Bacillota; class Bacilli; order Caryophanales; family Staphylococcaceae; genus Staphylococcus; species Staphylococcus sp. GDX7P312P. The sequence goes on from NZ_VUKI01000025.1 coordinate 25,003, forward strand.
CTTTCACATGATCTTCTAAGTTGTATGAATCAGGACGTGACGATTTACCATGTCCTCGAACATCATACGCAATCACTCTATAGTTTTGTTGGAGTTGTTTGTTTAATAAATCAAACGCTGCCGAATTACCATCTAAGCCATGAATTAAGATAACGGGGCTGCCATGTCCTTCATCTTGATAAGCTAATTTTGTTTGGTTTAACGTTTCGATTTTTTTCATATTGGCACCTCCCTTAATTGTTACTATACCCACTTCATTAAAAGTTACGCTATGAATGTTCTTAACTTTATTAAAATTATTATTATATAAATATTTTTAAAATTAAAAAAGCACTTGTAACAAGTGCTTATTAACTCAGTCAATGACTGCCAATATAATAACGCCTGAGACATTGCTGATGTCCCAGGCTCTACTCTCAAGTTAATTTACTCATCAATTTTGAACTGGGAATGTAAACTCAAATAATATTTATTTCAAGCTTATGTTAATTAAGCGTTACACCCTCGTTCTTGATGATAATTTAATTGTATAAAAAACGATCAATGCCACTATCATGATCCATATAATAAGAGAAATAATTTGTGCAATTTCAGGTTTTGTCACTACTGCATCTATCGTCTTTTGACAGAATAATAAACCAATTGCTGTGTACTCTATTTTTTTAAAAAAGACACCAATTAAGCTTAGTATAATACCTATAAAAAAGACGACTTGATGACTATAAATAGTGATGGGAATGATTCCCCAATTTAGATTAAAAGCACGCATAATGATTAAAATTAGTGCAATTATCGCAACGATATACCCTAGTATCATTTCAAAACGATTGCTATATAGAAATTTCTTCTTATCAATACGAATATTAATAAAAATCGTTAATGGAAAAATGATTATACAATAGAATATAGAAATTGCTGTAGCCGCTTGAAATGGCACATATTGCTTATCATAAAGATATGATATTAAGATAAAATTCATAATAAAGAAAATAACAGGATTCGTTTGTAAACCGAATAAATTTCGTTGAATAATCAAAATGATTTGTGCTGGAGATTTGCCACGATAATCTAAATAATCTTCATCTTTTGATTCAGACTTTTTCAAATCATTGCGCAAATTTTCTTTTATATCATCGATTAAATTAGGTGCCATCCCTTTGTGGCTAAAGTAATCGTTAATATTTTCAAGTAACACTTTATCGTTGGTTCTCATGAGTTACTCCTTTGCTATGGTTTAATAACATCTATACGATTTGTTAATTGTTCAATTTAAAATTTTATCATACATTGACATTATTTTCTGTTTAATGACGAAAAATAAGAGCATGACGTTATTCAAAAGTTAGAATTTAACGTCATGCTCCTGGTGATGGAATCATAAAATTTGTTATTTTTATTATTTAGCAAGATCAATACGATATAATTTTAAGTTTTTATCTTGAGGTGAATTTGAGCCAAATTGATAGCTTGTTTTACCTTTTTGAATATATCCAAAATTGCCGCTTACTTTATTATATTGAACTCGTGCCACTGCATTTTGGCCTAAACTTTTCTTAACTTGATTATAAGTTGGGCCATTAGCTTCATTATAAGTCATAGAAACTCTAGTAACATAACCTTGGTTCTTTTTACCTACTGCAGTTACAACTAATAGACCTTTATTTGTGCGATACTCATAATAACCTTCATTGTTGCTTGGATTTTTAGAATAAATCGGTGTACCATATTTGTTTGAAACATTTTTGATTGATTCGCCAAGTGTAATATTTTCTAGTGATTTATCACCTTGAGTTAATTGTTGAACTGTTTGAATTGTATTACCGCTAGCTGCTTCAGCATGATTAACGCCTACTCCTGTCATTACTAGTCCAGAGACTAAAAATGCCGCTACTAATTTTTTCATAAGCACTCTCTCCTTTATCTCGTTTCTCGTCTTGTGCTTATTCATAGTATACCCCATTTATTACTAAAATAACAGTATTATTACGAAAATATTACAAATTAAGTTATTTTATGTAACAAATTAGGGTGGCGACTGTATTTGTCCTATCAACAATTAGTGTTCAGGCATATATTTCTTAATAAATGGTGTTACATCCTCAATAAACTTATCTTTCTCTTCCTCAAAAGGATATAAACTTGATTGAGCATACACATCAAATTGTGACTCTTTAACTAAATCGGCTACTTCTTTAGATTCAAGTGTTGTAATACGCTCACCATGTTCTCCCGCAATAATTAACGTCGGTTTCGTTACATGTTCAAATACGCTTGAAATCGCAGTTTCTTTGAACACATCTTCAATCGCTTGTGTCTCCTCTTTTGTAGAAATTGCATTCGTATCCTCAACATGTTTTAAAAACTTATTAACTTTTCTCGGCTTATGATAACGATGCTTTTCTAAAAACTTATTTTGTTTTTCGTCATCCCAGTTTCTAATTTTATGTGAATATTTTCTGAATAAACGTTCTTCAGGTAATTCACCCTCAATAGATGTTGGTGTTACCATTATAAGGGATGACACATAATTAGGATAACGTTCTGCCAAATCCGCAATTATGGCTGCGCCCATTTCATGACCTATTAATGCTGATTCATCAATATACAAATAATCTAGTAATTGTATGATATCATCGGCAAATTCTTTGAAATCAATTTGTCTCGGTTTATCTGAATAGCCATGTCCTCTCAAATCTAGTAAAACTACTTGAAAAGATTTTGCCAATTCTTTTGCTAAATTTTGAAATATAGAAGCATTTTCATATGCTGTATGTACTAAGACAACAGGATATCCCTCACCCATCGTATTGTAATGTAAGGATAAACCACCTTTTCTAGTAAATAAATCCATCTTATGAATCTCCTCCTTGTTTTATATGAATCGGTAATATTGATAATAACTCTTCACTTGTAGTAATAATAAAGTCAACCTCTTCTTCTAAAGGTTCTAATTCAGCGTCATCATGTTTAAACCACACACTTACCATGCCCATTGCGCGAGCTGGTGCTACATCATTTAAAGCGTCATCGCCCACATACATTATCTCTTCTGGTTGAACATTTAATTGATTAATCATATCTTCAAATATTTTAGGATGAGGCTTACGGAATCCTACAGTTTCAGAAGTTGATAAATAATTGATTACATGCCCTAATCCTAATGAATGTAAACGAAATTGTTTAATTTTAGATTTACCATTTGCGATAACACCTAAAACATAATCATTTTGCGATAGTTTCTCCAAAGTATATAGCGTGTCATAATAAGGGAAGACGTATCGATAGAAATGCATTTCAAAATCATTAAATAAATCTTTCCATGTTAAACGATCAATATGGAACTGCTTAATAATTGCTTTATATAAATCAGGTTTATCATTATCCTCATCGTCATCTAATTCTATAAATTTTTGTTTGAAATCTGCTAATTGAACATGTACGAAGTAATCATGAAATCGTTCATATTGTTCCTCAATGAATTTATCTCGAGATTTTGTTCTATCTAATAATGTACCTTCTAAATCAAACACGATTGCTTTTATATGACTTAAGTCCATTGTCAATTCCCTCTTAACTCTATAATTATTCTCATTTTATCAAAAAGTCTTCCATAAAATAATAGCGTAACATCCATGTGATACAGTTAAATGTATGTTTAAACATCTTTAGATTGCTTAAGCAAAATGTAAAATAATGTTGGAATACCTATTAAAGCCAAAATAATACTAGCTGGTATTTGCACAGGATGAATTAACACACTACCAATCCAATCTGCAATCAACATCATTGTAGCACCGATTAAAATATTTAATATCATTTGAATGCCTAGCGTAAATCTCCAATAATAGCGTCTTATCAGTTGAGGCACTATCATGCCGATGAAACCAATAATACCTGTATATGCTATCGCGACTGCTGTTATTATAGATGCTAGTGTTAGTATCAAAAACATGACTTGTTGGACGTTTAAACCTAATGACTGGCTCTTCAATTCACCTAATTGTAATAACTTAATCGCTGGCACCATGCTAAATAGAATCAATATAATAGGTATAGCTATTAGACCGATGTATATGACCTCTCGCGTTTCAGCCGCTGCAAATCCTCCGAAAAAGTAGTTAGCTATTTGGTTCATCTTATTAGGTTTAATTAAAACTAAAATATACAATAATGCATTAAAGAGTGCACCTATCATCAAACCAGTAATAATAAGAATTTTAAGTGGATAACCACGTGAGATTTTGGCAGCAATCATTAAGACGATCAATAATGCAATTAAACTAGCACTAATTGAAAAGATGGGCACCCAAACAAAAGATAATCCTAGAAATATCGCCAATCCAGAACCGAATGTAGCACCACTCGCCAGTCCTAACGTAAAACTATCGGCTAGCGGATTATTTAAAACAGTCTGAAACATCTGACCTGCTAATGTTAATATTGCTCCTGTTAATAAAGCCTCAATAATTCTTGGTAACCGAACTTTAAGCAATATCATTTGATTAAATGAATCCGTTAAATTCCCCATGTCCCATAGTAAATAAAGTCCTATGGCACCGATTAAACATATGCACCAACTTAGAAATGTTAAATATATATTTCTTGTCATTTTATCAACTCATCAATAATCTTTCTATTATTTCTTCTATTATAACTGATGATATAAAAGAATGGGACTGGGGGTAGCATTCTTTTAAATTCGTAGATTCAGCTTGCCTTAGTTATAACACTTCTATATAACATTCTTTTTGCTAGGTCCCGTAGTTGCATAGTCACAAAAATAATTAGAACTGAGAAAAACTTGATTTAAAGCCCTTCTCAGTTCAGTCAGCTACAGGGGATTTGTAATGTAACCTTTCAATATAAAATTGTACTAATCTCACTTTTACAATAACTATTTAATTCATATGAATTATCTTTTATAAATAGCGTCTCTTAATTGTTTTAAACCTTCATCAATACGAGGGCCTGGACGTGAAATTTCGTCACCGTCCACTGTTTCAATACGTCCATTTTTCACAGCTTTAATTTGACGGAAACCATCACGTTTTTTAATCACTTTATAGTAATCTGATTTAGATAGCCCTTCTGTAGAAATGAGGATATCTGGATTCTTTTTAATGATACTTTCTTTATCCGCTGGTTTCCAACCTTCAATATTTGAAAAGCTATTTTTAGCATCTAATTGGGCTAACATGTCATCAAAAAATGTATGTTTGCCTGCTGTATATATTTCAGGTTTAGAAGATACTTCCATAAAAACAGATTGTGATCTATGATGTCTAGGCACCGACTTTATTACTTTTTCAACATTGTGCTTCGTCTCATCAACAAGTTCGTTAGCTTCATGTTCACGTCCTGTTACTTTACCTATTTGTTTAAAAGTTTCATACGTTTGATCCAATGATTGTGCATCTTTCACATAAACCACTTTTACGCCATTTTTTTCAAGACTATCTAACACTTTCTTTGACGTTCCTTTTTGAGATTCATGCGCTAAAATTAAATCGGGTTTGACTTTTAATAAGGCTTCTTTATTTAAATTCATTGTATCAAATTGTTCTTTCCCCTTTTTAACATCTTTAGGGTAATCGTCCACTGTAGAAACACCTACAACATCTTTTCCGAGACCTAATTCATAAAGAATTTCCGTATTACTTGGCATAAGCGACACGATACGTTTGTATGAATGCTCTTTCGAATTGGAATCAGATTGATTACTTTGTTTATCTTCTTGTCTATCTTGGTCGTTTTGTCCACAAGCGACAAGAATCAACATGACTAAACTAAGTAGTATCCATAACTTTTTATTTAACACGTTCACACATTCCTTTCTATATTATGTATATGTATGCATATATCATAACAAATAATATTAAATATTAATTTAAGTTTTTTATATTTAATTGTGTAATTTTATATTATTATTTGTTTCATGGAAAATTTTAAATATTAAAAAGCATTGAATATCTCTAAATTTAGAAATACTCAATGCTTTGCTTAACACTTACTGTGCTTTGGGATTAGGTCCATATTCATTTGTACCTTTTTCACTATCTGTAACACAATAAATCAATGCGAAAATCGATACAATTAATAATACGATCGAAATAACTAACACAACTACCGTTGCAATCATTAACGATACGTCAGAATAAAAATCACTCAAATACACATTAGATATTGTTTCTAATAATACAATTAATCCTCGTAACAGCATCGATATTAACATAATTAACGGAATTAACATTGTGCGCCCAACATCATGAAATCGACGTACTGACATAGTAAATGTCCCTATTACAATGATGACATCAATCGTTTCATACACAATGTTAAAAAACGTATCTCCACCGCCAAACACCCATTTAAGTAAGTCGGCAAGTAAACTTAATAATACTAGTACGATGATATTAGCTAATGTTGCATACCAATAATGTCGTCTACGAGTTCGACCTTGTACATTGAAATAATTTTTCCAGAATAGCTGATACGACTCAATCATTATAGCGTCTCCTTTAAATATGATTCACTATAATCATTACACAATAAAAGATTGAAGAAAATACTTTATTTATTATAAGCTCGAATCGCTCTTGCAATATACTGATTTAAATGATCATTACGATTTTTATTTATATTTTTAGCAAAACGTTCATCATTTTCATAAGTCAGTGCCATGTAATTTAAAAATTGGTTATCTGCATTAGGTACTTGTCGTTGTAATATCTTTTTTAACGTTTCAATATTTTGATACGTATATGCGTCATCCGCTGAATAACCATCTTCCAATAATTGATTCATCTCATTAAAAAATTGATTAAATTGTTCATTAGTATGGTCATCATTATCCTGCTTCTCTGAATCATTGAATTGAGTTCTATTATCTTTATATGACTGATAGTAATCTGTATCACCATATTTTAGCGCCGCTTCTTTATCATATTGTTCATTCACATCAAATTGATTAAATTTGTCCATATTAATCTCCTCATTTCTATGATTAATTAGATGATGATTGAGGTAATCAATGATTTGATTCAGGTGATTTCGTTGATGAATAATTTGAGCATAATTTTCTTCTAATATTGCGTTTTTATCAGTAATACTTTGCTGAAAATAGTCTTGAATGTTCTCAAGCGATAAATTGAGTTGTCTAAGAAATAAAATTGTTTGTAATTTTGTTATATCTTGAGAATGGTAATAGCGATACCCGTTAGCATCAATATAACTAGGCACAAGTAAACCAATCTCATGATAATAACGTAGAGTTCTTGTACTAACCGACGTCACTTTGCTCACTTCATTAGGTGTAAAATATTCATGATTTAACATTATTTTATTCTCCACTTTACTTTATTTTTAATATCATTAATACCTCATTCATCTATTTAGGAGTATGGACTATGACGTAACGTTAAAGTCAATCATTCTTATTAAAATAATCTTCTAAAAATGTGTATTTTTGAGTCCCTTTTCCATTAAAATAGTTTTTCCCAAAATTATCTAATAAGGCATGAAATTCGTTAGCATCTTGATTCGTAAAATGAGGAGGCAATGAAATTTGTTTTTTAAATTTATCGTAACTTTCTGTATGGGCGTAACCTAACTTACTATACAAACGTCTCGTATAACTATCAGGAATAAATTCAATACCGCCAAATATATATACTAATAGTACGTCTGCCGTTTCACTCCCTACACCTCGAATTTTTAGCAATTCTCTTCTTAAATTATCTCCATAATGTTGAGCAATATTTTCATAATCAAAATTAAATTGATTTAACCACTGAAATAATGCATGAATCGCCTTTCCCTTATTCTTATAAAAACCACTTGAACGGATGATTTCCTGTAGTTCAGCTAATGGTAACGATAAAATTTTTTGAGGATCAAAGTTTGTTTCTTCTTTTAACCGAAGTAAAGCCATGTCTGCATTTTTCCAATTCGTATTTTGGACTAATATAGCACCGAGCATCATTTCTTCAGGGCTTTTAGCAGGCCACCAATGTTGAGGCCCCATATTGTCTAATAATATTTTATAAAGTGCTTCTGTCGTAAGCGTTGGCATGCTCTCACTCCAATCTTTACACAATAATACCCTCACAAATTGAAATTTATGAGGGTGTTATCAAAATTTATATAATTCTCTTGATTACATAGATTCAGGTGCAGATACACCAACCAATGATAATGCATTGTGTAACGTAATTCTAACTGCATCTACTAAAGCAACATGTGCTTTTGTTTTTTCTGCATCATCTGTTAATACTTTTTCAGCATTATAGAATTTATGGAATGCAGATGCTAAATCTTGAATGTAGTTCGTTAAACGATGTGGTGCGCGACTTTCTGCTGCACTTTCAATAGTTGGTTCAAATTCAGCAACCTTCTTCAATAAGTCGATTGCTTTTTCATTCGTAATTGTTGAAAAGTCAGCTTCAGCAGTAACTTCAACACCTTGTTCTTTCGCTTGTTTTAAGATTGAGCAAATACGTGCATGTGCGTATTGAGCATAGTAAATTGGATTGTCTTGTGACTTTTCTTTGGCAAGTTCCAAATCAAAGTCGAAATGAGAATCAGGACTACGCATTGTTAAGAAATAACGTGCAGCATCAATGCCTACTTCATCCATAATTTCACGTAAAGTAATCGCATTACCAGTACGTTTACTCATCTTCACTTCGACTCCATCTTGCATTAAACGAACCATTTGCATGATTTGAATTTCAAGACGATCACTATCCACACCAAATGTTTCAAGACTAGCTTTCAAACGGTTAATGTAACCATGGTGATCGGCACCCATTAAATCGATTAAAATATCATTTCCACGATTAATTTTATTGTAATGATATGCTGTATCTGGCGTAAAGTATGTGTAAGTCCCATCTTTCTTAATTAATACTCGGTCTTTATCATCTTTAAAGTCAGATGTACGTAACCATGTCGCGCCATCCGCTTCATACGTATAACCTAGCTCATTCATTTTAGCTAATGTGTTATCAATGGCACCATTTTCATATAATGATGTTTCACTGAACCAGTTATCAAAGTGGACGTTGAAATCAGCTAAATCTTTTTTCAATTTATCCATTTCATAATCGACACCTAATTGTCTGAATGTTTTAAGACGTTCTTCATCAGAGTAGTCTTTCATTTCAGGGTGTTTATTAGCTAAATCTTTACCAATTTCGATAATATCTTTACCGTTATAACCATCTGCTGGCATTTCATGGCTTGTATCACCAAGTGCTTCAAAGAAACGTGTTTCAATAGAACGTGCTAAGTTAGTAATTTGATTACCCGCGTCATTAATATAATATTCACGCGTTACATTATAACCTGCAGCAATTAAAATATTAGCTAATGAATCACCTACAGCAGCATTTCTAGCATGACCAATGTGTAAATCACCAGTTGGGTTAGCAGATACATATTCTAATAAAATATTCGTGTTCTTAGATTCTTCTGCATAACCGAATTTGTCACCTTTATTGATAGCTTCTGGGATAACTGCAGTTAAATACTGATTATCTAAATAGAAATTAATGAAACCAGGTCCCGCAATATCTACTTGCTTCACGTTCGCTTTACTTGTGTCTAAGTTATCAACGATAGCTTGAGCAATTTCACGTGGGTTACGTTTTGCAATTTTAGTTAATACCATTGCAATATTCGTTGAATAATCCCCGTTTTTAGTATCTTTTGGTATCTCTACTTTAATTTCGGGAATATCTTCAGCCAGATTAGCTTTTTCAATACTTGCTTTAATTTCTTCTATTAAAGTTGATTTTACTTTTTCAATAATATTCATTCGCTTATCTCCTTATAATTAATTTCATATTGATATGAGCCCATCTTTTCATCGTTCTGATGTAACTCGTATTGAATTTTTAATTTTCCACCATTTTCATTCACAAAATGCAGGATGCTACGTGTTTTAACAGTTAAAGGAATACGACCAGCTGGTATATCGTAAAGTGTAGTCGTATCATGACCTTCCACAAAGTGAAGATTCATATTAATATCGCCTTTGCGTATTAATTTAACACCGCGTTCCTCAATTTTAATTGTTACATTAACGACTGCATCTTCAATTTGTTCTTGGTATCGAATATAATCTGCGTTTTTCTTTTGCCATGAACCTTGAGCAGTAAATTCAAATTTTTGTTTTTCGCCATTTTGTTTTAGAACTTGTTTCGTTTGAACGTCTATATTCTTATTCAACGTTTTCCTCACCTTAGCTTCTAAATAATACACCACATTATAGCATAAATTAGATAGTGCATGTAGGTGATACTTCTCAGTTTTAGAGCATTTAGGATATATATAAGTATCATCATCTATTTTAATAAATTGAGTAATGAAAAGAACAGTATATAGGTTAAGTCTTGGGAAACATTCATATAAAATGACTTATCGGAGGTAAGCTATTAGCGAGTATTTGAGGATGATGTAATATATAGGCCGCCTATCTCTCAGGCGTCAATTTAGGCGTAGAGAGGAGGTGCATATCAGATGGTCGAAGCTCTTGTTCACATCACGACCACAGTCATCAGTAGTTGTATTATTGCGATATTCACGCATTAGCTACGTAATCGCAATAATACATAGGCGACCATAACCACACCTAAAAAAATCCCCTCACTACGGCAATAGTGAGGGGATTGGTGCATATAATGCACGAAGCTCTTGTTAACTAAATTATAACACTGGTGAGTGGAGAAATGCAAAATGATTTCACACGATGACTCAACTAATGAGAAGAAACATATTAAACAACGGTAGACATTGAGGTGTGCGATATATTCGATACTAGATAAGATTGCGTATTTTAATATTGTGTATTTCTTTTCTTAATTTTACTGATGCAAAAACATCCAAATCCATTCTTTCTTCTAATTCTAATTGTGTTATAGCAAAATTAATATTTCAAATATTAAAATATTTTTAATAGAGTAGATCTAACTTCTAACATATCAATATATTCTATGTTTAATTCAGGGATATGTTGCAATTAATCATTTAAAGAAATAAATACTGTATACTGATACTCATTATTCCCTACTAGCACTCTTGAAAATGCTATGGATCCAATTAGGTATTTATATTTATCAATTAAAAAATCCATTTATCATATTTAAACTTTCTAACGCATTTTCTTCTTTATCAATTTCAAATGTTATTTTGACGCTATTGGATAATATGAGCATACTTAATTCTATTGTAATTTCACCCCATCTTCTCTAATGTCATAATCTAAAAGACCTAAATAAAAATATGTTCGTACAATAAGCATATGGCTACAAAATAACATTATCATTCCCATCCAAATCGTTCTATTTTCTTCAGAATCAACAGGAACTATTAATGATACATACAGCAATAGTCCAAATGATAATAAAACAATTAGAATTCCAATCATTCTAATAAAACTACCATTTTGGATACCAAACATCTGAAATTCGCCTAAACAAAAGAAGAAGAGTCCTATAGCAGAGACCGTTATAATCCCACAAATTAACAATCAATATGTAAACGTATCGTCTCTTGAATCTGCAAAATAAAAAGCATATGCAGAACTAATTAGAAATGGAATGTTGTATCCTGAAAGTAGATTGATGGTCATATATGTTGCAACTCTGAACTTATAATTTTTTCGATTATAATTTTTAAAAATATACTCGCGTTCTTGTAAATAAAGAAGCAACCATAATAATAATGATACTATTAAATATATTTTCATATATAGAGGCATGTGCCCTTTTATACCTGGACCTGTATATATAAAATAGTAAAATGCGAAAATAATGAAATTCACTAATGACAATCCTATTAAATGTGAATGTTGAATTGATTCTATTGCTTTTTTTTGTAGATTTTTCTCCATAATATTCACCTTTCATTTATCAATTTCAAAATATCTATACTTATAATAAGTGTCATTGCCATTTTGCTCAATTATTTTTTTATTCGTTTTATTTATTATTTTATTGATGTTTTTAGTATTGTTATATTTTCTAAAACCCTTTTTTGGATTACCACTACCAATTATTTTAAAGCGTAGTATTCTCTACTAGTTTGAACCATAGCATCATAAGGATTTCTTATACATTGTGTCATTAGTTTTTTATTTAATAATAAAATTTGCTATTCTTTGTAATCAAAAGCAAACTAAGCAACTTTTACATTGCTTAGTCTCTTCACTACCTTTTACTTTTCTTCTTGTTCTTTAATGAACTGTTCTACTTTTTTTACTTTATTTTTCGCATATTCTTTTTCTGGTAAAATGCCGAATTTTTTGTATTTATAATAATTTTTTCTAGCCATTGGACCGAAATCGGAATTTTTCCAATCGATATAATCAAACGAAATCTTTAATTTACCTTTATTAGTAAAATCAAATTCACAAGATGTCCACGGTTCTTGATTTACTTCTTTAAAACTCTCTCTTAATTTATCAAATAAACCAAAAAGGTCGCCCCATAAATCACTAAAAATTTTTTCAGATACATTATAATCTTTTGGAATATTAGTATAGTAATGTAAGTCATTACTCCTAGGTTTAGTATAATAAAATAATACTTCTCCGCCTTCTTTGTCTATATAGGCTACTGTATATACCTGTTCCCATTCTGTTGGAATCATATTATTGATATGATTCGCTATTTCTTGATACATTTCATTTAAGTTTTCTTCGAATTCCATCTTTCTCACTCCTAAATATTTTCTATTGAATACAAACGTTCTACTCCATTAATTTCACAACTAACGTCAAATTTATTAGGCCTTTGACTATTGCCACTGTATTTCACCTCAATTTTAATATTTTTAATTGTTTTTCCTACCTTTATAGCTTTTTGCCAATCCTGTTCCATCTTATAACACTGACCATTATCTTTAAATGGTCGGTAGATGTATTTACTTTGAGGTACGAGATTGTCTATATCTTTAGAACCTCCGAATGCGCGTGCAATTAAATGACCACCGTCATCATCTGGTAATCGGTCTTCTCTTCCAACTGTT
>NZ_VUKI01000026.1:0-4422 GCF_008385775.1 Staphylococcus sp. GDX7P312P
ATGAATTTCGTCCGCCATCTTGAAGTGATAGTTCCTCCGCATATAATTCTTTAATTCGAACTTTGTGATCCTTGCGATACACATGTCCTTGCGGTGTTTTATATTCGATGTTGGACTTTTCTCTAAAATATTTTATATGTATTTATTCAGGAATAAAATTTGCTACTCATTGTAATCAAAAGAATGACTAAGCAACTTTTACATTGCTTAGTCATTCTTCACTTCATTTTACTGTTCTTCTTGTTCTTTAATGAACTGCTCTAATTGTTTTACTTCGTCTATTAATCGTTGTTGCTCTGGAAGTTTTCCAAAATACTTGTATTTAAAATAATCTATTCGAGTACCTAACGTAAAATCATTATCCAACCAATTAATATATCCAAATGAAATATTTGCTTTCCCGTCATCACTTAAAATAAATGTACATGTAGTCCATACTTCCTGATTATACTTTTTAAATTCTAAATTTAACTCTTCGAATTTTTCATATAGTTCATTTTCTAGGTCATTATATTTTTTCTCTGAAATATTAAAATCGTCTGGAATATTTAGTGAATAAAACACACCATCGTAATTTTTCAATGTATAAAAGAAAAATATACTCCCACCTTCCAATGTTACTTCAGCCTCAATAAATATATTATTCCATTCATTTGGCATTATTTCATTTACCTTTGTAGCAATATTTTGATAAATATTTTTCAAATTATTTTCAAAATCCATAATCATTTCTCCTAAATATTTTTTATTATTTATTTCACTTTTTTGTCATCTTGTTCATAAGACACTTCAAATTTCAAGGGTCTATGACTAACATCGTCATATCTAATTTCCATTTTTATATTTTTAATAGTTCCACCTTTTTCTATTGTTGATCGCCAATCTTGTTCCATGTTATACCATTGGCCATTATCTTTAAATGGTCGGTTGATGTATTTACTTTGAGGTACGAGATTGTCTATATCTTTAGAACCTCCGAATGCGCGTGCAATTAAATGACCACCGTCATCATCTGGTAATCGGTCTTTTCTTCCAACTGTTCGTTGCGCATATGAATTACGTCCACCATCTTGAAGTGATAGATCCTCCGCATATACTTCTTTAATACGACCTTTGTTATCCGTGCGATATACATGTCCATGAGGTGTTGTATATTCGATGTTGGCTTTTAATTTTTTACGATTCATAAATCCACTTTCATAATGGTCACCATATTCAATCTTTGTAAGGTTTGGGTCTTCATGATAATGAACATGATTGGAACTATGACTTCTACTTATATGTATTCATAATACGTTTCGTTTAAAACTTTTATATTCATAACTGCATTATTTATAATCCGAAAAGAGGTTAAACAATTTCACACTGTTTAACCTCTTTATATCTTTCTACAGTAATTATAATAAATTAAATTATATAAGATTTGATACTTGATATTAAAATTTTATAAGTTGATTTTATTGATCAAATGCAATAATAATCCACTCATCAATTAAATCCCATATATTAAATTCGCTCTCTGGTTCATCACCTTTTAGCCATAATACGCCACTTTCATCTATATTTTGAGAAATATCTAAGACAACATAAGATCCCATTCCATTACTAAAAAAGTTAAATAAATTATCAAGATTGTAGTGACTATCATTATCCCAACCAAATTCAGACATACAATTAATATTTTCAGAATACTCTAATCCCAAAGATTTACTACTATACATACAAAACCCATTATGTAAATTCTCATAAAAGTTTTTTAATGAAGATGGAAATTGTTCCCAATTCTCTTTAATTGATTCATTCATATTTTTTAAAGTATCCATTGGGTTTTTACCCTCGTAATATAAATACTCACCTGTCTGATAACTTTTAATAGTGTACAAAATAGAAATTTCTTTTCCTACCTTTATTAAATCAATATTTACTAAATAATCACTTAAGTAATTTATCGTGTTACTTAATTCTTCACCAACATATTTCTTCCATTTTGATAGCAATATTCTTTTTCTATCAATGAAACTGTCATTTCCAAATATTTCTTTCCAATATTCTGGTATATTCATTTGATTATCTACATCAATAAATTCTACTGTATTATCATTTAGTGTGTATTCACTTAGTATTTCAGATAATTCATGTTTATTCATTTAAAAATCCCTTCCTCTTAATTCATCAATTTTATGTTGAATTTCTTTCTCTAATTCCGCCTCTTTTTTTATCATTCTATTTCTAAATGTGCTATCTACTTTTATTCCTTCTTTCTTATATTCTTCCCACTCTAAATAACTTTTGTTATTTTTAGATGCATTTGCACTTCTACTTAATCCCATTATATTTTTTTCATAATTTAATAGATCAATTTGCTGTTTGTAATCTAATTTATAACAAAAAATGGAGTAAATGAATATTTCTACATCCATCTACTCCATCTTTATGTGCTATTTTTTTATAGTTACAAGAATTATATTAATCCAAATAAAGTTAATAAATTTAGAACAAAGATAATAGCTACTACAACTACTGAAATTTGTAGTAATTTAGCGGTTTTAGCTTCAACATCTTTCTTATACTAAACACTACAAACGATGCTTCCAATTGTGAATAAAAGCGTTACAATAGTTGAAACAAAAATTAAATCAAACTAATACTTTATTGTACCATTCATTAATTGCTATAAATACTGTACATATTTATAGCATTAAGAAGTAAAAACTTTATTTGATAGGTAAATTAATCATTCTGTAAACCCTAAATATAACCATTCATCTAATATGTCCCATATATTTTCCTCATATATCGGTTCGTCATCATCAAACCAAATAATTGCATTAGAATGGTCATTGTATGCTTTTACAATTATATATCCGCCCATTCCTGTAGTAAAAACAATGATATAATCATCTAAATCAAAATCTATATGTATATCTAAATCTGAAATAACACCCCAATCATATTCACCCATTACGTTAACATCTTTGATTTCTTGTAAACCCATAAATTTTCCTGGAAAGAAGTAAAATCCGTTATGAACTTCTTGATAAAATTTCTTTAAATCATTAGGTAACATTTCTAAATTTGTATTATCGCTATCTAGTCCTCCTAGATAATAAATAGTCTCATTAGTAGGGTGTTGTAAAATATATACAATATAATGCTGGTCTTTATTTTTTATCAATTCACAATCTTTTAAATTTCTAGACATATAATTCAATACATTTGATAATTTTTTGCTAAATCCATTTTTCCATATTTCAATGATTAAATTGACTTTTTGTGTTTTATCTTTAGTTGAAAGCACTCTTTTCCACTTATGTGGTATATTAGCTTTCTCACAATTCTCTACATAAACGAATGATGGATCAAATTGTTGAAATTCTTCCAAAATGCTCATTGTTTACCTACCCTTACACTAATATATTAATTAACATTTAAATCTATTTCAGAACATTATAGATAAAGCTATACGTCGATTAAAATTGTTAATCAACTATATAAATTAAGTTATTTTTATTCATCAAATGAAAACTAAGCAACTTTTACATTGCTTAGTCTTTCTTCACTACCTTTTACTCTTCTTCTTGTTCTTTAATGAATTGTTCTATTTCTCTAATTTCTTCTTTTGCGTAATCTAATTCGGGAATAATGCCGAATTTTTTATATTTATAATAGTTAAATCTTGCTATCTGTCCAAATTCAGAATTTTTCCAATCGATATACCCAAATGACACATTTAATTTCCCATCATTAGTAAAATTAAATTCACAAGAAGACCATGGATTTTGTTCATATTGAATAAATTCTTTCCTTAACTTTTTAAATAACTTATGTACATTTATAAGTAACTCCATATAAATATCATTAGATACATTGTATTGTTCTGGAATATCTCCACAATAAAACAATGCTTGTTCATTAGGCTTACGATAAAAGAAAAACACTTCACTACCTTCATCATTTACATATGCTTTTAAATAAATATTTTCCCATTTATCCGGAATCATACTACTTACTTCAGTGGCTATATTTTGGTATATATAATTCAATTTTCCTTCAAAACCCAATCTTATCCCTCCTATATATTGTCTATATATCGTACTTGCTTTTCACCTTGACTAATAAATTCGATTGCAAATCCTATAGGTCTTAGACTTTCTTCATCATAGTCTATTTTCATTCTAATATTTTTTACTTCTCCCCCTCCTTTTAAAACTTTCACCCATTCTTTCTCCATCTTATACCATTGACCATTATCTTTAAATGAACGGTTGATGTATTTACTTTGTGGTACGAGATTGTCTATATCTTTAGAACCTCCGAATGCGCCCGAAATTAAATGCCCCCCGTCATCATCTGGTAAACGGTCTTCTCTTCCAACTGTTCGTTGCGCATATGAATTACGTCCGCCATCTTGAAGTGATAGAT
>NZ_VUKI01000027.1:0-42306 GCF_008385775.1 Staphylococcus sp. GDX7P312P
AATGTATAGTGTGTGTACTTCCATATATTTATATAAAAAAACACCACGCTCATAAGAACGTGGTTAGAATATAGTGTTGCCTCTTATAAATCTGATAATTATTTTAATTATCACAAACTGGGTATCTTTATTGTAACATAAAAAGCCACCCAGTGACATGTTAGGTGGCTTGGAAGGGAACATGCTCAATTGAGTTGTTCCAAAAGATCATTAAGTTTTAACTGGGTGTGAAACCCTTGTAAGTTAATTATAACATAATCTGATAACGCAAAATAGATTATTACGTTATCGTAGTCCTTTTCTACAACATGGTAGATAGGTCAAAAGAGATAACCGTCGCAACAGTTATACTCAGATACACTCCGCAGATATGTACCGCAATTTCTATTTAATTATAGCATAAAAAAATAGGGCAGTCACTAGGACTACCCTAATTTGGAGATCTTTGTATAATGTCGTACTATTACTATAACATGTTAATACACTTTTGTAATTCTTAAACGTTCATGCCAAATATAACCATTGTTATTTTTAGAATAAACACGACACCAACCGTTTTTAATTTCAAACACATAGAATTGGTTATAACCTGCTCTATATACGTCGTTTGTCGTATACCATTCCTTGCCTTTAAATTTAACTAAAGTGGCTCCGTAATGGTCAACTCTTGCTCTAAATTTAGCTTTAGATGATTTCTTCATCGTTTTAGGAGGAATGTTACCTACTTTTAAGCCAGTAGTGCTATCTAGTTTGTTTTTCTGATTAACTATTTGTTTATTCGGTTTATTCGCTAATTTACTTCCACCTGAAGTTTTATAAATATCTTTAACGATAAGACGTTCATACCATACAAAACCGTTATTGCTAGCACTGTATACTCTAGCCCAACCATCACGAATTTCATAAACATAAAATACCTCACCCGGTTTGTATGTTTCGTTTGTAACAACCATGACATTGTTATGATTTGGTCTACAAATACTTACACCAGCATTATCTGCAACAGCTTTGAAGTATGGTTGGTTACTCCATGTAAGTTTTTTAGGAGGCGTTGCATTTATAGTCAATGATCCATTTGATTTACGTGTCGCTGTTTTAACTTCTTTAATATCTGTTAAATCTACGCTATCATCAGCAAAGTCTGGAACAATGAAGTGGGTTAAGCCTGTATAATCATCTTCACGCAATTTAGCTGGTGTATTGGCATTTCCATCATAGTTTTGCTCTAAGATTGTGAATGTATTTGTACCACCCGAATTGTCCCAAACTAAACCTGTATGTCCCCATTCTCTATAAATACCTTCAGTATACACTGCAATAGCGCAAATAGGAGGAACATAATTTCTTGTATTTTTAACTACTTTCCAACCTTTAGGCATAGCATTTAAAGTATGCAATTCTTTGGCATTACCATAAAATCTTACGCCACCTGTCACATGATATATGAAGTCTACAACGACATCAGCACATTGAAAAGCATACATATTATCAAAGTCTACAAACTGACCTTTCAAGCTGTGCATGTATTCAATTGCTTGTTTATACTTAACCACACTTTGTGGCGAAGGTGTCGGCTTTTTGCTTGTTTTCGTTGATAATTTCTTGCTTGGTGCAGGTTTAACGCCATTAATATATTTAGCAATCTGTTTATCTAAATGCTTAACGTTTCGTGAATATCCGCAAGCCTCTAATAAGTTTCCGGGATCAATTTTATCATCTTGAATGTCTTGGTGTCCCGGCACTTCTGTTTTGTAATCAATGCCCCAATAGTTACATAAATAAGCTAATACACGTGCCATATTATCTAATGACTTACGAGAACGTTTTTGACTACTAGGGAAGTAACTACCTTCCACGCCAAACGCTACATCATTTGCATCGGCGTTATACCATTGATTGTCTGTCGGTGTATTGTATAAAACATGCCATGCTTTTTCGGTAACTGGAATACAGACAATACATTCCTTATCATCAACGAATATATGAGCGCTAGCAACAATCGACCAATCAATCATATACGTATTTTTATAATAATTCACGTTTGTTTGTGCTGTTGTTTCAGGATTACCTGTATCATGTGCTACCGCAAATAATGGTTTTTTACTTGTTAAGGGTTGCCCACTTCTACGTGTCCCAATCGGTAAAAAATCATATTTAACGGGAACGCCATTCCATTTTTCTGCCATTATGCACGACCTCCACCAATTTTATTATTTTTATCTTTAGTTGATCCTGTACGTGTTCTTACAGTTTCCCAAATGCCTGTTGCCATTAGCCCGCTAATCAAACCAGCAAGCAAACGACCACCAATCGATAATTCGGTAACAATTTCTGGTATAAAAGCTGTAATACCACCTAAAACGATACCAATACCAATAGCAATTAAAGGTACAACATTTTTAGGTACTCCAGCTTGCTTAACTAATTGTGTTAATGCGATTGTGATAACTGAAATCACTGTTGCAAATGCAATAATACTTTCCATTTCTTCCACTCCTTATTCAAAATAAAAAGCCGGCCTAAAAAGGTCAGCTTGTAGTGTTATTCTTTGATTAAGCCTTGGTACTCTTGTCCGGTTAATTCCTTAAATTCTTCTTCTGTAACGAACCCTCGTTTTACAAATAAAGCAAACTGTTCTTCGTTATATAAGCCCATTTTATAATATCTAATACCTATGTTACGCATCACTATCACTCTCCAAAAATTGTAATGTTAAATTTGCCATATCATTCTGTAAATTCTCTACTGTATTTTGTGTTTCCATTAATTGTAATGTTAGGTCTGCTATTAAAATATCTTTCTCATCGGGTACTTCTTCAACTTCAACTTTAGGTTGTTGTTTCAACCATTCTTCATACGGTGTCCCTATCCATTTTTTACCATCAAAATGAATAGGTTGATATAACCCATTAGGTGGTTGAATATCTGTGTAAATATCAGAATTAAATTCATCGCCTTCTATTAAACTAGGTGTTCCATCTTCTTTTTTAAATATTTTTTTATACATATTAATCCTCCTAAATTACCCAATGAGCGTAAAATTTAACGTAAGTCGAAGAGGTCGGTACACTACCAAACGTTACTGATAATGCTCCGGTATATTGACTAATATCAAAAGTTTTAAAAGTTGTATTACCACTTATATAAGTATCTACTATTGGATATTCTTTATCAGTGTATTCTAAAGGTATACGACCGATTGTAGTACGTGCTGCAGTTAAATTATTTACAGTACCTTTGATGTAAACATGCGCAATGTTATTTAATTTAATAACTCTATATTTAGGAGTAGATAATGTATTATATGCCACTACACCGTTTTCTAACACAATATCTACCCAACCTGTGTCATCTATATTTGTATTACCAGAACCACTATCACCTTTAGGTCCTTTCAATGCGTCTAATTGCGATTGGGTAAAGTCAGTGTATTTAAATGGGTCGCCTTTATCGCCCTTATCGCCTTTGGGGCCTTGTTCTCCTTTAGGTCCTTGTAAGCCTTGCGGGCCTCGTGGTCCTTGTTCGCCTTGAGGTCCTTCATCACCTTTTGGACCTTTAAACTCTTCGTTATGTGTAGATAAGTATTTTTCTAAATAACTAGTTAATTCATCTTTAAAGCCATCATTCAACAAAACAGTCAAATCTTCAGATATAATTTGTTTAACTGTATCTTTAACTAAATCTAGATTGATTTCTTTTGCTACTGCTTTCTCTACACCACTATCAACAATTGAGAATGAGAAATTAGCAACATGAACAGAATGTTCGTTGCTCTCCATGAATAACTTACAATTTACTTTCCCAATATGTTTAATCACGTTAGAGGGTATGTCGTATTGGATCAAACCACTTTCAGGAATTAATACTTCGATTTTTTCGTTAATGAATACAGAACCGTCTTCCATAAATAAATCGAGTTTAGGTTTCATATCTGTTTTAGTTAAATCAACTGGATTGCCATTATAATTAATTCTAATTCTGATAAATGCAGTATTTTCATCTTCTGTATAGAAACGACTACCAATGTCCCCTATATCAACATTTCTAGGGTTGATATGTGTTTCTACATCTGTCATTTTGATTATCATATATGCACCTTCTTTGAATAATTAAAGGCTACCTACTCACAGTAGATAGCCCTATTTATATTTGTCCCTAACGTAGTAAAGACCTTTTAAACCTATTTTTTTGTAATAACTGTATATTGTGCTTGCTTGATGTTCACACCAACGAATGTCTGTTGCATATTGATGTGTGGCAGGGTTTTTAGGGTTCCAACGCATACGGTATAATGTATTTTGTCCTTTGTTAATGTAATCTTGTCTAACAAATTTAGCGCCACCGATAATTGCTTTTGCCGGTGTCGTCCAACCTCTTCTACGTGCAAAAGGTATAGCATTGTTAGGATTGTTATCATAAGCGCCTATACCAAAGTAGTTATATACACCATAACGACCACTTGCAAAGTTACTTGTACCATTACCACTTTCCAGCAACGCATGCGCAATCAAATATATCTCATTGATGTTATATTTTTTACAACCGTCTGCAAACGCCTTACCTTGTCCTGATAACGTTCCACGTCCTTTTAAGATAACGTTCAATTTTGATACGCTAATACCTTGATACTTGCCTAAATTAAGCATCTGGTATCGTTGTGATGAGCTATTCCATATAGATGTAGGGTTCATCGCTGCACTAACAGCTGAACGGCTAGGGAAGTACCAACTATAACCATTACTTTTTTGTGGGTACCCTCTACTCATCTGTAAGTTAAGCGCTTGAGTGAATGTAAAGCTACTCTTTTCTACTGTAACCTTAGCTTTAGTTTGTTTGGATGGCGTAGTTTTTTTAGATTTAGAAGTAGATGGCGTTGTAACTGTCGGTTTAGTTGTTTTAGCCTCTTTGTCAGATTTAATTTTGATTATTTTCGTACTTGTAGTTGTCACTATTTTTTCTTTTAGTAACTTATCTTTTTTGAGGTACATCTCAATAATCTTGCTCTCGACTTCTTTGTACTTACTTTCGTCAGGAATGCCGTTTTTTATCATGTCGTAATCGATTAAATCTTTCATTGAACGCCAAATATTAGGGTCTGCTTTAATTGTGCTTTCTGATAATTTGATTTTTGACCAACTCATCAACCATACACCGTATATCAATGCTTGTAGTTGGTTTAGCATGAATTGACGCTTACTTTCTGTTTGTGCGCCACAAACTTCTAGAACTAACCAACCTGGGTGCGAGGGCGCTTCTGTGTCAGGCGGTCTGGGCGTCCATATTTGTTCACGATCAATATAAACGTGTGGATATTCATCTTTGCTGACAAACCTATTACGTTGCAGGTACAATTCTTCAACATCGCGTAAATGAGGACATTCTTTGATGTATATACCTTTAGGCTTAGTCATCAAATTGCCGTCATCTACGATTAAATGGTCGTTGTATTCCAACTCTTTATCTAGAGAGTATAGAAAGTCAGTGTATTGGACTTTTTTAATTTCTTTAAAGTGAGGTTTTTTAGCGTCACCGGTTGACGTAACATCTTTAGAGCTATCTTGTGGCTTAATTTCCGGTTTAACGTCAGTCGGCGTTTTAGGTTTGGTCGTTTGATGTTTAGAACCCGCCTTTCTAACTTCTTTTTGATAAGCTGGACGCACAAAACCTGTAACGCTTGTATAACTATGTGTTACGTATGCTGCTGCGCTTCCCCAATTATAGTTTGGTGGGTATTCTTTATGCACCCAATTTTGATCTACTGAACGAAACGTTTTCTTATTCGATGGTCCAACAACGATGGCGGTATGTCCGTTCGAACCAATACCATTACCAGGATGCCAAACTGCGATATCGCCAGGTAAAGGGACAAAATCAGGCGTGTTTTTTATAAATCTGAAGCCTTTGGGGTATTTGTAATAAGCCATATCAACTGCATTACCCCATGTCCTAAAACCCCAATACTTTTGAAATATAAAGTTAGGTAAATCCCAACACTGCGGGCCATAGTATCCATCGATATCTATTCTTTTTCCTATACTCGCTTTTGCCCATTCTGCTACTTCAGACGCAGTAGGTTTCCTTTTTTTCGGGTTTGGTAATCCCATATATGCACCCCGTTTCTATGCAAAATAAAAAGCCGACACTAAAAGTGCCGACTTAAAAAAAGATTTGTGCAAATGCAAAAGCAGCGCCAACTAACGAACCAGCTAAACCGATGAGCGCTACTATTATTTGAACACTTCCTTTTTGTTTTGTTTCTATTGTTCCTTGAATTGATTCAATTTTTTCATCATGTGACATAACTTTATATTTTATATCTGTCATTTCATTTCCTACATTAGTCATAACTTGAGTGAGGTTTTTAATATTAGAATTCGTTTCCTTTTGTTCTTCGTAGGTTCTTTGTTGCAACGTAGTTTGTGTTTCCACTTTGGTTTTTAAATCACTTAAAGCCTCAATGTTTTTCTTGTCATTTTCGTTGATCTTTTTATAAATCTCACCATTACTACTCATCCACTCATGACGTAGTACATATTTACTTTCTTCTGGCATATAAGTCAGCACCTCCAATAAAGGACAAAACAAAACCTATTGCTGACATCAATCCCATATGTGCAGTAGTTAGCCAGTTTATAGAATGATAAATACTAGCACTAGTCATTAAAAAGTAAAGGATAGCAGATATAAAACCACCGACAGTAATGAGATTGCTAAATTTAGTATTTTGGTCACTTGAAGCAACAAAAATTGCTGAAATCATAACAATCAAACCTGCTACCATCACAATAATTCCCCAACCCCATATAGGCAGAATGTGATGTAATGCCAAATAAAAAGAACTATCATCTAAAACGTCATCTTGTTCTTTAAACCAAAAGAAACCTCTTAAAAATTCTCTAAAACCATAACTAAAAACCATTACCGACGCTACGGTTTCAGCTAAGGTCAAATCTTTCATGTTATTTTTCATATCACACCTTCTTTACTTAAAATAAAAAGCCACTAACTACTCTGCTAGTGGCTCATAATCAAAACCGGTAATCTCTTTATATTCTTCTTCAGTGATCCATTTAACGCCCACTGCTTGTTTCACTCTATCTAAAGAAAATAACTTCATGTCATAATATCGTTTTACTAATCTATACATTAGGTGTGCCTCCATTACTTAACAATATTTCTAAAATACTAGCTATATCTTTTCGCACATTTTTTATTTCTTCTTGTTGACTTAATACTGTTTCTGATAGTGTTGCGATAACTAAATCTTTCTCATCCGGTTCGACTTCAGGAACTTCTACGTTGCTTTCAAAATCTTCTTTGGATTGACCTATCCATGATTTCCCATCGTAATAGAAAGGTGCGTAGATACCTGTTGGAGGCTTTTGTTCTGTCCATTTATCTTTAGGATAGACATATTCTCCGTCACTATTTGAAAATACTAAAACTTGTTGTCCGTTCTTCCATAAATAAACTACTTTCATATCATCACTCCGTCCATTCATATTGCCCATAAACATAATCTGTGTCTTTCCACACCGATGCATCTCCTACTGCACTAAAGTCAACTAAACCTGACGGGTTTAAAGCAATACGCCCTAAATATTTAGAACGTGGTGTGCTAATGCTGAAGAAAATTAAGTTCTTAACAAAATTTTTAGGTAACATTGCAATCGTCTGACCATGAGCAATATTAGTAACATTTAATCTAATCATTTTTTTAGTAATACCATTTTGTGTAATTGTTCGATAGGCACTTGTAAAACCACCGTTAGCAATTAGTCCATCGTTAGGAGTAGAACCGTTGACTATTTGTAAATTGATCCAACCTGTATCAACGACATCAGAGCCTACACGTTCCCACTCACTCCAACCATTAAAAAATCTCTTTTGATATATAACAGCTGAGTTGTAAGGCTGATAACGTATAAGCATAACGCCACTTTTTCTTTCATACTTTGTTAACCAACCGTTACTATTAGTCTTCTCCGGGTTATTAGAGGTTTGAACAACATATCTTGTCCCGATAGGTAAAGCTATTAACTGTTCACCATTATTAAAATCTACTTGTAGAGCAGCGTCATAAAAATTTGTACCATCATCATTAGTTAGTTTAAGTTTTTGCCAATCTAAACTATTGATTTTGTCATCCACTTCATTGCCAGTGGCAAACCCATCTGTTTGTAACATTTCATTAAATTGATTGATTTTACTATCAATCGTTTGGTTAGCATTATCGCTTTTAACATCAAACTCATTTTTAGCGTCACTAATCGATTGTTGAATACTTGCATTGATTGTTTCGTAATCGCCGGTTACAAGTGATTTAGTGGCTTCAATATCACGAATAGCATTATCTTTTGTTGAAGTAATTGTATTTACTGCATCAGATTTTGCTGTATCAATCGCTGAAATACTTTCATTTCTAATCTGAATAACTTTGCTTTTTGCATTTTCTACAATTTGATTAATTTCACTTACTAAATCAGTTGTGTTTGAAATTTCTTGTTTTAATTCTTGCACTTTACTTTCTATTTCTGTACGAAGTTCATCAAACATACGAATGTAAGATACTTTAATGTCACTATCAATTTGATTAACTAAACTATCACGAACAGTGAACGAGAACGTTCCTAATACAACTGTGTCATCTTTACCTAAGTTGTTATAGTCGTTAAGCGATAAGTAAACTTCTCCTAACACTTCTGAATTAACAACACTTTTTAGGAACCAACCCGGAACAGTTACGCCGATTAACCCACGCATTGGATCAATGAAATCGACATCTAACACTCCGGAAATACTAGGTCGTTGACTTTCAGTACCGTTCATAGCTTTAAAGAAAGCATAACCTTTAACATTTTTATCTGAAATCAACAACGGTTTATCATTCTTAGTAACTCTAAATTGGAATTGTGCAGTATTTTTATCTAAATTATAAAAACCAATACCTTTATCAGATACCGGTTTTAAATATGCACTTTCTTCTAAATCTACTTTAGCTATTTTTTCTAATTCCATTATCTAACCCCCCACGTTACTAATGCGATTGCACAACCTCTATCTTCTGAATAAGGTGAAGTAATTTCTTGCACCCAACCTTTACCATTAGTATTGTCTGTATAGCCAATACCAGCACGACTATTAATGAAGTCGTTAGCAATAACATTTTTGTCAACA
The DNA here is from genome assembly GCF_008385775.1 of Staphylococcus sp. GDX7P312P. Taxonomy (NCBI): domain Bacteria; kingdom Bacillati; phylum Bacillota; class Bacilli; order Caryophanales; family Staphylococcaceae; genus Staphylococcus; species Staphylococcus sp. GDX7P312P. The sequence goes on from NZ_VUKI01000027.1 coordinate 9,178, forward strand.
TTAGTATAAATTTGTCCTAACAAACCGACAGCGTTCCACTCAGGTCGTTCTGAACGTGATACATAAGGTAAACTAGGGTTATAGTTAGGGTTTTCTACTGGAACATCACGCCATTCATAATGAACATTACCGTCATCGTCTGTATATGATACTTGTTTGTGTTCAGTAACTAAAACACCATAGTCATCAACTAAATATCTATCTTTATGATGATATGATTTATCATTTGCCACTAATGCAGCAGTACCAGAAATAACACCTAAAATAGGCTCGCCAGGTTGCGCTCTTCTGATTTTACCAGCATCTAATGTAACGATTGTACCTAATGGAATAGCTTCGCCACTTTGAGACTCGTATAATTCGGCAATGTCAGCGCTGTTTTGAGTTAATTTACCAGCTAAAGTTAAATTTCCCGATAAAGTGCTTAAATCGAACTTAATATTACTTTCTGAAGGACTACCCTTATCTGAATAACCACCGACAATATGATAATTCCCCGGTGCTTTTACCTTACGACTGTTGATTACAATTTGAGTGTGGCCGCCTTTTTGCGTTTCACTTTCTAATGAGTTCATAACACTAGAACGTGAACCGTAGGCTTTAGAGCCACCACCAGAGCCAATTACATAACTACGATTGCTATATGCTTTTGAGTCACCAGTAGAAGCAATTACAGCACTTACATCTGCAACTCCTCCACCACCAGTAGAAGCAATACTTGCGCCACCTTTTAAAACAGTAGGAACTACGTTGTACTTTTCTCCAGCAATAACTGCGCCATTTGTATAGTTATCTGCTGTTACACCAGAAATAATTGTAGTATTGTTGTATGTTTCAATACCTTTACCTGTTCCAGTGCCTTTAAGGTTACAGTTCATAATTTTTAGATCATAAATACCCGAACCACTAGCAATACCAATCTTAGGTGAAGAATTGTAAATATTAACGTTACTTACAATAAAACGTGTACCTCTGTTAGAACCACCAAAGAATTTAATATCAGTACCTGCATTTTTGAAGCCTGTGATATTAATGTTGTTTAATATTACGTTTTCTGCCATAAATTGAACTGCGATAACTGGCATAGTTGTATCTATTTTGCCACTATCTAATTTTCCAAAATCACTATCGCCGATTGCAGTGAAATTATTAATTGATACATTTTTGTAAGCACTGATTAATAATGCTCTAGGTGTAGAGCCAGGATAAACTCCATTGTACTTAGGATATAAAGCCACGCAGTTGTTTAATGCCACATCATAAGCTGTTTTAGATTTAGCATCCTTTTTAGATCTATGATGGCCAATGTGTCGAATGTTATATGCTCTTAAATCTTCAATAGATACGTGGTTATTAACAAATACACATCTTGCAGCACTAGCAGTAGCATGTGCTTTGATTTCAACGCCACCGAAGTTACCTTCAGTTCTATTATCTGATAAGAACACAAATTGTGAACCGTCATCAATTTCAATACCGTTGTTATTCCCACCAGTAATTGTTGGATGATGAGCATAGCAATTAGTAATTGTGATATAACGTGAATGGTGGGTAGTGATAGAATCATCGCCACAAGCATGTGTTTCACAATTATCAATATGAATATGTTTACTTTCTAATGCATATGGAACTCTATTTCCATCGCCTTCGTAGTAGTAATCATCATTTGCATAAGTTACGTCAATACAATGTAACAACGCACTATGCGATTTAACATTGTAAATGTAACCATTCGTTACACCAGCAAATCGAATATTGCTTGAACGTGAACCACCTGTTGGCTTGAGTGATTTATTTTGTCTAAACTTATTACCGTCAAAAGTAAAGTTCTCTAGTGAGATATTTTCGGCATGCCCACTCATTCGTAAGTTAGTAATACCAATATTCTCAGCTGGTGTACTGTCCATAAATTTAATTGTTGTAATATCCTTACCTTGACCTACTAAACGTGAGTTGTTAGGCATTTTAATACCTGTTGTAAGGTAAGTACCACCACTCATGTTAACCATTACATTACCGTAACCTAATGCATCTTTGAACGCTTGTGTGCTGTCTTTTTGACCTGTTGGGTCTGCTCCAAAGTCATCTACATTTACCACACGTTGAATTTTCTTCAGTAATTCTTCACGTAAATTCTTACGTTCATTTTCTTCTCTTAAAAAGTCGTGATACAACCGTCCTGATAAGTCATCAAAACTTTCTGCATCCATTGATGTACGACTTGCTCTCAATTCTTGCATGCCATTACCGTTATGACCTAAGACTAAATTAGTTACTTTCTCATTGTGGTAATTCAATGCATCAGAAAGTGAAACATCTTGTCCTTTCTTAGTAACATGCTTAATTTGGTCACTGGTATGTGCATCATCTTTTTGTTTTTTATGATCATTCAATGCTTTATTAGAACTATCAGCCCATAATTTTATATCTTCAAAATTACGTTGTAACTGGTCGATAAATTTATAACTAAAGAATGAATGTAATCGTGTAATCAAATTATCTAAATTTAACATTTTTGACCTCCTTAGCCATAAAAGCCATAAAAGTTTTTGATTAATTCATACATAATAACTTCGTGTCCATTCTCATTAGGGTGCAAACCGTCAGGCATGCTAGTTTTTCTATAAGAAGGGATATTTGGCTTAAATTGTGATGAATGATAAGCGTCATAAACTGGTATATCTAACTCATTACATGCGTCTATTTGAGCGCCTACATAATCTTCTAAAGTTAGATTTAAAATGTTCTTGTCGGTATCTCTACGTGTGATTTTCTTATCTACGATATAGCACTGTTTTGTAGGTGTCATTACCAATAATTTCGCTTTAGGGTTATTCTTTTTGATGATTTCAACCGCACTATAAAAGGCACCGTAAAACGTTTTTATATCCGTTTTATCAGTGCCTATATCTATGTTTTTGACCCAATCATCATCAGTACCTTGTATGATAATTAAATCTCCTTTGATTTTAGTAGCTTGTTGGTAAATATCACTCATGGTAGCGCCACTTTCAGCAAGATTAGTATATTTTGCTTTAATCTTTTTAGCTAATTGTTGAGTAAAGTTGCTTTTAGCTAATGACCCTTTAGCAATACTATCACCAATTGTACCTATGGTTTTAACCTTCTTGATACTAGATTTGCTTGAGAAATCATGTACAATTGTTCCGTTTGAAGTAGTTACGCTTTTGGCATTTGCTTTATCGAGTTTCGCTTGTAAATCATCTGTTTTACCCAATAAATCTTGTGTGGTTTTTGTGTTAGCGTTTGTCTGTGATTGCATTTCTTGTTGTGTTTTAGCAGGGTTATTTGTTTTTAAGTTAGTAACGTATTTAGCAGCTTTACCAACCGCTTTTACATATCTATCTTGCAATCTAAACTCACCTAGTACCAAGTCCATTTTTATGATATTTCCATTTATGTCACGTTTAGTTGTGATTTCGATAATTCTTAAATCAACATTCAAACCCATTAAATCATCAATCACTTTAACAACATCGCCAACCCTAGGTATAGCATTTTTAAAATACTTTTTTAACAATACAAAATCGAGTGTTACAGATGTTTTGATACTATCATTAATAACCTTTTCCATACTCTTTTTTAAAGTATCTTCTTTTGTAATTCTTCCATCTTGAACAGGTGGCGCATGCCTTTTTCCAATAACATCAGCTAACGGTGACGTATATTCAAATTGCAAACTTGCCTCATTGTAAGTTTGTTGATCTGTATAACCACCAAAACCTTTTATAAACGTAAAACATTTAGTAGCATCTTCTTGTATTTTGATATTATTAGCGTTTACACCTGCTTTTATCCAATACTCTGGTTTGTATTCGATGTAATCGTATAAATGGAACGTTTTAGTTTTTGCGTCATATTCATATTCTAGTGAATATCGTTCCAAACCTTTTTTAAATAAATCAAGATTTGTATCGCAATTACCAAGATTTTCAAATTTCGAAGATGATACTTTAGCATGTAAGTTATATTTGTACCCTGTACCTTTAAAAACTAAATCGAAATATGCTTTGCCAGTAAAACTACCATTATAAATTTCGTACACACGATTATTGTTTAGGTCGTCAATTTCTACTGGCCTAGCTTCTATCGTTAATTTGCTTTTTTGACCTCGAGTTTCTTTATCGAGCATTACAATACGATACTCATTTTCATCTTCAGGACCAGCAACGCCTGTTATTGTCCACATTTTTGTAATCGCACCAATAGCATCGAACGTACCTTTATTTTCGTCAATTACAATCGTTAACGTACTATCTGTGTCAGATAATTTAATATTTAATTCCGTTTCGACCGGTAAATTTTGACCGTAACCTTGTAATGTTTTTAATAATACCGTCATATCGTCACCCCCTACATATAATATTCTTTGTGTTTGAACACGACTTTTTGCATCAACTTGGTACTTCTGAACGTGTTCCAACCAGGTATTAAAGTAGGATTACGTCTGCTCACATTATAGGCATCAATGTTTAAACCGTTTCTGAAAGTGTGGATACCGTCAAATTTGATAGTATCTCCTGCTTTTAGCTCTAAACCTTTGATATTAATGACATCTCCACTTTCTACCATATAAAAAGTAGTACCGTTTTTATCGTCTTTAGATACGTTTTCCGCTAACGTCACTTCAACTGTGCTATCTTGATTAATTTGATTGATCTCGACAGTTCCAGCATAATAAACATTACATATTTTTGTATCGTGGAAAGTATATTTACGTTTATTATCGTTGACATTAAACGGTAAGTTATCCGATACTGCCCATTTTTCAACACTTCTACTTTCACTTTCTAAATCAGTGCTATAAGCAATACTTTCAAAATAAGGTAGCTCAATGGTTTCAAATTCAAGTTCAAACTCACCAGCCGTTTGCGTAGTATCGATTGAAATCGCATTAACTAGACCAACAAAAATTTGTCTACCGTCTACATAATCAAGTTCAAATTCTTGTGGTTGTGTGTTGAATATATCTTCATATTTAATAGATGTGTCTGGTGCAGATAATTCGCGCAAATAATATTGACCACGTAATAATGCTTGTAAATTTGACTTAAGATGTGCCACTTGAGCCATTTTGTCTACTTGATATCGCAATCTAAGACTAACTGTTTTCTTTTCTTCATAGACAGAGTTGAAAAATCTACCTTGCGCGCCATTGACTGTACTGTATTCACGATCATATCCTGAACCTTTAACGTCATAGGATACTACTTCTAAAACTGAGCCAGTAAAAGTGTTATTACTGACTTTATACTTTTTATTATCTTTAATTATTTCTATGTCGTGAGCAATCAATAATAACACTCCTTTACAAGCCCATACTACTGTTTTTACCGTTTTGTTCTTCAATGTAAGATTTAATGTACTCTACATCACCCTCGTTACGCACAGTTATATTAACGATTGGGCGATTGTTCTCTTGCATACTATGTCTAACATCTTTAGTCATGTGAGCGTCGACACTACCATTTAACGAACCGCCTAAACTGTCTGTTAGGTCCGTTGATAATTCTGGGGCAAATGCCTCAGTTAAATTACTAGCTACACTACGGACTGCATTTACTGCTTTGTGTTGGTCAGCTAAGATACCCATTCCTAAGCCTTGAGATACATATTGACCTATACCTCTAAATACTCGAGAAGGTGAGTGTATGCTCAAGGCGCTTTTAGCTGCAGATATCGCGCTTTTTGCTACGTTGACCGCTGCGCTAATAACTTTACTTGCTCCGCTCGCAATACCTTGTGCTAAACCACTGATAATATATGCGCCAGCACTTACCATTTCGCCAAAGAATGAACGGACACGAGCAACAGCTTGTGACATACCGTTAGCTACTGCGCTAACCACTCTAGCAAAACCACTAATTACGGCAGAAACAAATCTAGCCATAGCACTAATAATTGCTGATACCCATTGCGCGCCGACAGATATTACTCTTGATAACGCTTGAGCCATATGTGATGCAACAGCTGATACTACTCTGATAAAGCCACTAATCACAGATGATACAAATCTTGCTAAAGTGCTTATGATAGAACTTACCCATTGCGCACCAGTTGATACAACATAGTTATACGCTTGTACCATTTTGTTCCAAACAGACTGTGCCATTTGTCCAAACCATTGCGTTACACTATTCCAAATTTGAGTGACATATTGAACAATTGCCGACCAAATTTGAGACCAACTTGTGATATTCATACCGAGTATAGAATTTAGACTTGTAAATATAAATTGTGATATTTGTGTCCAAATTGAAACAATCGCATTCCAAATGGTCATCATTACGTTTTGTATTGTAGTTTGTAAAGTTAACCACGCTCCACTAAAGTCACCAGTTAACAATTGGATAAACGCTGTGAACAAACCAACAATTAATTGAATTACCGACGATATAATAGCACCAATAGCAGTAAATACGACTGATACAGCTAGCCATAATGATTGGAATGCTCCTATTACTAATTGGATAGCACCCATTACTAAGCCGCCTAGAACGTTCATGAACATTTGACCTAGTTGTTGTAAAATTGGCATAATCGGTTGTAATGTTTGTTGGATAGATGCCCACAATTGAGCAAACCAGCCAACGATAGAACTGATTGCACCAGAAACAGCATCTTTGATACCGTTCCAAGCACCTATAATCATATTTCTAAAGTCTTCGTTCGTTTTCCACAAGTATACGATAACGCCGACTAAAGCTAATATAACGCCAATGACTATGCCAACTGGTCCAGTTAAAGCACTAAATGCAGTGCCTAATAATGGTAATAATCTGCCTATATTAGCTATTGGACTAACTAATAAGCTAAATGCACCACGTAAGATGTTTAAAATACCTTGAAGTATTCTTCCAGCACCTAGAAATCTTCCTATGTGTCCAACCGCTTGTATCAACGCAGCAACGAAACCACTGCTTATAAACGTACTAACCGCAATAATTGGTGCTAGTAACGCCCACATAATGCCGGCTAGTATCATACCAATACCAACCATCTTAGCAACAGCCGGATGTGTTTCAAATAATTTTGCGATAAAGCCAGCAAACGCAGTTACTACACGTAAAATCACACTCGCAATAGGTGCCATTGCAGTGCCAAATGCAACTAATGCACGTACAATATTGCCAATTAATTGCATTATAACCGGCCCGTTTTGTTGTACGTATTGCACAAACTTTTTAAAACCTTCCGATTTACCAACTTGCTCAGACCATTCTCTGAATTTGCCGGTCATTTTAACTAACCAATCGAAGATGCCTGCACTATTTTGTGCGAATGCAACCATTAAATTACCGATACCGGCAAACACATTACCAAATATCTGCCCTATTTTAGGTAAGTTTGTTTTTGTATACTCGATAAATGCTTTGATAGCGTTTTGACCGGCTACGCTATTAGCCCAGTTTTGGAACTTTTTACCTAAATTGTCTAAGCCTTTAGCAGTCCATAAAAACAATGGTCCTAACTGGGTAAATACATTAACCAAACCGTCACCAAAACGTCCAGCAGCACTTAATAAAGTATTGAATGTTTTAACGCCTGTTGTGTTCATCATATTGAAGAACTTACTAGCCGTTTGACTGTTTTCAGCCCATTTTAAGACACTTTTAGACGCTTGTTCCATGCCTTTAGAAACGCCTGCAAGGAATGGCTTCATACGACTTAAAGCAACGTTTACTGTGTTTAAACCGTTAGCTAAAGTATTGAATATCTGCGCTTGATTTTGTTTGATGATACTTTCCCAAGTAGATTTAACTTGATCTAAAGACGCTTGATATCGTCTAGTTTCTGCGGTAGCTTGCAGTGTGCCGTCTTTAAGCATTTTCAAAGCACTAATTGCCATACCACCAAACGCAAAAGCACCTGCACCAGCGATACTAAATGCACCTGCCAAACCTAATATACCGCCTGCTAACACGCCAACTGCATTTAATACAGCCATGATAGCTGGAACCAAACCAGCAATAACAGGTATTAAGCCTTGAATACTAGCTATCATTACACCTTTAATATGTTGACCAAAAACAGTACCAATCGTTCTAATTTTAGTAGCTAAAGCGTCCATTTTATCGCCATATTCATCTAAAGAATTACCTAACGCTCTAGTTAATACTTGCGCTCTAGTCATTCCTCTTGTATCAAAATCAACATGTACCGTTTTATCATGTAACATAGCTAACATAGCTTTAGCACTAATCACTGCACGTTTTAAATTGTCATTATCACCTTTGATATCGACTGTAACATCTTTGTTTTTTGGTAACCTAGAAAGCGTCATATTAATACTTTTGAGTTTGTATCGAGCCTTGTTGATATTCGCATCTACATCAATGCTTTTTTGTTTAGGTAATCGATAAAGTGTTTGAGTGATGTTTTTTAGCTTGTACTGCGCTTTAGTTGTTTCAGCTATAATTTCAGTACTTTTCTGTTTTGGTAATCTTGAGAGCGAAGTAGTTAGTCGCTTTATTTTATATTGACTTTCTTTCGTTTCAGTATTGATATCTATATTTTTTTCGTTTGGCATTCTATAAAGTGAAGTTGTCAGACGTTTCAACTTAAACTGTATTTCTTTTGTATTTGCGTCTATCTCCACTTCTTTCTGTCGAGGTAAGGCATTCAAGATACCTTTAGCTTTCTTTAATTTTGCTTGTAACTTTTTAAGTTTTGCGTTAATCTCTACAACAATTTCATCCGGCAAGGATGTTTTCGCTAATTTTTGCGCTTTTCTTACGTTATTTTGAAAGTCACGTATATTAGCCATGATTTTAGCCATAAAATTAGTATCCACTTATTCACTCTCCTTTCTGTTTTTGTTCTTCTAACCAACGCTTAGTACCTGATTTGAACAACTCTCGTCTACGTTTTTCATGTTCAAGTTCTGCACGTTTAATACGTTCATAACTACCAGGGTTACGTATTTCAAATCGTTGACGTTCAATATCTCTAGTCATTCGTTTTAATGATTTACCAGCTTGTACAAGACCATTAGCTTGTGCAACTTGTATCATTAACTCTTTCTGATCTAAATACTTATCTTGACCACCTATTATCCAATCTTTCCATTCGTTAGGTGTCATCATCGTCAATTCATTATCAGGCAGATAACCTATAAACCTACTCGTTAATTGTCTTATTTCTGAATAGTTGAGTAAGGTTCCACGTTCATGATTTCTTTGTAGTTCTCTTTCATGAACTCGATACCAGCTTTCGTTGTTTCTTTGTCCTCGCCCTTCGCCATTTGAGGCGCTTTGTTCATTTGCGTCCAGAACCCTCGAGATTTTTGCTTGAAAAAACCACTATTATTTAATACATCTAAAGCACCTTGTAATAATTCAAGCGTGTCCTCTTTTTCTTCGATAATTTCAATTAAAGCTGTTTCAATTTCATCTCTAGAAGGTGCATTTTTACCTAAATATGCAGTAGCACACTCCCAAAAATTAGCAATAGCAACCGTGTCGCGTTCCAAAATACCGTTGTAAATCACATTAAAACCAGGTGTAGTAACTGTTTTGCCGTCCTTATCTTTCGTATCTTCTGCAAACTTCTTTGCTTTAATGTCAAACGCAAATAATGCTTTAGCTTCTACTTCATTATCATTGATTGTAAGCGTTGTAATTGGATTAAATTCAGTCAAAATGTATACCTCTTTTCAAATTTTATATAAAAAAATAAGGGGACAGATGTCCCCTAAATATATAATTAAGCGCCAGTGCCACTTGAAGCAGCTGCTTGCTGTTCTTCAAATGAACCAACTTTTTCCGCAAAACTTTCGTATTCAACAGTAGGTGCGCCTGCTGCTTCAAACCATTCTGGTGGTAGATTAGCTTCAGTTCCTTCTGCTGAGTTCCATTTAACTTTTAACGTTAATTCAATTTTGTTATCTTCGTCGTCGAATGACATTTCGTAACTTTCTGGCACTGTGTAGGCAAATACACCATGATATTTACCGTCATCACGTTTGTTATGTTCATACAACCATACACGCAGTTGTTCGCCATTTTTAATTGCTTTTTTAACTTGTTCAATTCCTTTGTCGCCAGGAATGTTACCAATAGTTAATTTAAATTCTTCAGATACTGCATTTACGCCGTAATCTGTTTTACCGCCACGAATGATTTCAGCTAAGTCATTCTCAATAGTGTGGCCACCTTCTTGTAAGTCAGCTAATAGCAAAGCATCAGTTGGATCTAATTTATCTTTAGCCGGTCTAACTACTGCTAAGTAATTCTTTTGAGCCATGCTTACACTTCCTCTCTCTTAGTTTTATGTCTGAAATTAAATAAAAGTCGAATTGTGCCGTGCTTAGTAAACCTATCTATATCAGAGAACACCGCTTGGCTATCAATTCGACTGTATCTAAATTCGTAATTATCTATTTCAATTGGTTTGTTCAACACATAACCAATAGCGCTAATTAATAGCTTGGCCTCGTACTGTGTTGGATATTGTGAATACACGTGAAAGACGATACCTACCGTCTCACGCATATTTGCACTACTTTCGTTATTAGTGACGTTGCTTTCACCCACAACAATATATGGGTATCGCACATCATCTTGAACGACATCAAAAACCCTATCACCAACTAATTTGTTAATGATAGGGTCTGTTTTTAATGTTTCGTATAACCTACTTGTAAGTTCAGGTTCAACCGATACCCACATATTTTTAACCGCCTTTTATGAAAAATATTTATTGAACACTTTTCTACCTTTGTCAAGTGCAGGGTTCCAATAAGGCTGCGCCTTCGCACCTTTAGTTGTTATCCACTTACCTGTTTTAGGATCTTTGTAATGCCAAGGTATCTTTTTAGCGCGTGAGCCACCTGGTCCTTTAGCGAAAACACCCGTCCCATATTCAACATAAATTGCATAATTTGCGCCTACATTAATTTTTGCATCAAAACCGTTATTCAATATTTCGAAAGTGATGCTTGAACGAAGGTTGCCTAAATCTACTGGCGCCCTTGCTTTCGCTTCATTAACGATAGTCATGGTAGTTTTATAAATTCCTTTTTTAGCCCACTTTTCGACGTCTTTTTGAAATTTATCTAATTCAACTACTAAACTCTCTGCACCGTATTTTATTTTAGCCATAAGGCGCCTCTTTAAGTCGAATTAGTTTAATCTCATGTTGCCCGCCTTGATCGACAGGTTCACCTACAATACCAAAGATTTTACCCTCGTATTTAAAATAATCGTTATCGTTTATTGGTAGGTCATAAGGTACATATAGGTTTCTATCATATTCAGATGACATTTGATGATATTTAAGCTGTTCTGAAGTAGTAGGTGTATCCATAAAGCCTTTTATAATTTTTTCGCTCTTGTAGCGCTCTTTTTTAAACTTGAAATCACCTATTACTTCAATTCGACCTTTTGAAATAGCATGTGGAAACTCATCGTATGGGTTAAACATGGTAACCACTCCATCTTAGTTTTTTGAATGGTTTTAAATGGTTATATGTCGCTTCAGGCATTTCAGTTACAAAAGTATAGCTAACCGTACCCATAGAACGTGATGAGATATTGCCGTTTGCACTATATTTAATACATTCAGCAATAAATTTCTCAACGCCAGTAGGTAAATGTTTATCGTCAAAAGTTTGGTTGCAATATTCTTCTGCTAACTTCAAATACTTAGGGATAAGCGCATCTATTTCATCGTCATGTGAAGTGTCATCAACAGGCGTTTGATTTAGCATTTTTACATCAAGTGCATCCATTATTCTGCACCTTCTAATGCGTCGATAAGTTCAGACTTTTTCATATGAGAAAAGCCTTCAATATCACGTTGTTTAGCCAACTCTTTCAACTCTGATACTTTCATACCAGAATAGTCAGTTTGCTCTTGTACACGCTCTATTAAAGGTTTGTTTTGACGGTTATTTTTTGTGGATAATTCAGCTAATCGTTCTTTACTTACATCTAAACCAGTACGTGGAAACGGGTCTCCTACATGATACGCATGGCTGTTGTCTTGTAAGTCTGTGAAATACTCGATTACTTTATACGTCACTATAAATCACTCCTTACGCACCAGTGCCTGCACCTTTAGTAATCTTAACTGCTTTACTTTCATCGTAAAGGTAAGCTACATAATGTTTATCACTGTATAAATAAGTTGTTTTAGTTGAAGGGTCACGGTCTGGTTCTAAGAAGAAATCACGTTTAGTGATTAGTTTAACAGCACCTTTTTTAGCTAAAATAGCTTCTCCTTCGTTTAATTTTTTAGAACGTACAATGATAGCACCTAAGGCCTCACCAAACGCGCCTTTAACGATAATATCGTCACCTAATTGAGTTGCACGAGTGAAGTTTTCAGATGCACTAGCACGTAATTTACCAGCATCTTTAGGATTTACAAATAAAACCATTGGTTCCAAATCTTCATCTTCAAATTTATCAATTGCAGTTTCTAAACCAGCCAATGTACCCACATCTGCACTAACTGTTAATTTTGTACCCCTTAAAGCTTCTAGCACATCGTCATCAACTTTGTTTGCAATAGCCAAACCATGTTGACGTACTGCCTCGCCTTGAGGGTCACCGTAACCTGATAGTAAAGCTTCATCTGTGATATGAGTACCTTTACCAATTTTATGGATTTTAGCCTCACGTTTGTTTGTTTCGATTTTGTCTACTGGAATTTTTTCGCCTTCCGGTACGACTGTTGCATCTCCACTGTATACAAACGCAGGGAATGTGATTGTATCTCCAGGTTGTCCTACTAATGTATTATCAATTTCTGCAAAAGATGCTAAACGTAATTTTTTATCTAATTCAGCTTGCATCATTGGCGCTAATACTTCAGGTACGATTTGCGTACTTAATGTTGTTGTTCCTTGATCCATGTTATAACCTCTTTCTTAATATTATTCGACTAATTTGTCGTAAGTAGCACGATCGTTAATAAACAATTCGGTACGTTCTGCGACGCTCATGCTGTCGAATTGTTCTTTTGTAATGCCTGTTTGCATTGTTTCGCCGTCTGCAGGTTTATTACCTACCGGCTTGTTATCGACAAATAAATAAGGTTTAGACTCTTTAAGCGTTTCAATCGCTTTATCTAAACCTTTTACAGTGCCATCGTCTTGCAATTCCAACTCATCTTTGTTGATGAAAGTTAGAATGTCGTCAGCATCATTTGCATCTTTAGCAACAGCCAACTTAACAGCGTTATTCAGTTGTGATTGTTTGTACTTATCCTGCCACTCTGCATTACTTTGTTTTACTTCTTCGAGTTCTTTTTGCAACTCGCTATCATCTTTAACAGAGTTTTGTAATTCGACAATTTGATTGTCACGGTTAGTAATTTCGGCTTTAAGTTCCTCAATTTCTGCATTTTTATCATTTAAACGAGAACGTGGAACCATTCCAGATTTACTTTCATCAATAGCGTCAATTACTTTTTGTTTATCGATTTCACCGTCTTTAAATTGTCCTAATAATGCATATAAGTCCATATTTAACTACTCCTTTTACGTTTTTAACGTGTTACGACACGAAAGATTAAAATAAAAGAAGCAGTTTAACGACTTACTTCAGGTCGAGCGCATTAAGCACTAGCTTTACGTTTCTTTTTCCATTTTTCCCACTCACGATAAGTCATGTCGTCAATGATATAAGTTTTGCCGTCATCATCTCTTGCTCGTCGTGATGTTGGTAATTCATCTTCGTCAACAAAGGTTAATAGAGTGCAACGACAGTTGATGTTCTCACTTGCACTATTAGGTCCAACAAATAAAACTGGTGCTTGGCCAACACAACCGTTTATCTTAAATGGTTCGTCTAAATCTTTAACTTGACCGTCTAATGTACGATGATCATGTCGCGTTCTAGTATCTAAAGTCGCATGCCAACGCTTTTTAATATGCAGACCGTTATCTTTAATAACTTGAGCGCTATCAAGTAACGCTTGTGATTTAGCACGCCCCAATTCTGTACGTGCAACTCTTAACGCTTGTGATTTAGCCATACTAATTTTATTTTCAATGTATGGCTTAGTATGGTCGTAAAGCACTTCCCACGGTTCAACTTGATATTTTTCTTTCATAATTTCATTAGCAATGGTTGAATAATCATCACCTTTGAGCAAACCCTCAGTAATACATTTTTGAATATTTTTGATAACTTGTTCTTTGTGACGTTTTAACGTTTCATTCAGCTTAATTTTATCAATCGGCTGTTCGATTGCTTTCTGTACCTCTTTTTCGCTAGGTACATCAAAATCAATTTCTTTTTGCGTCTCTTTTTCAGTCAAAAATATTTTTGCGTTATGTTCTTCACTATAAATCGTATGCTGCATCTCTTCGATTTCTTTAGCTATCACAGAATATTCTTTGCTAGCCATTTCTCTCACGCGCTTTAGCATCTTTTTTAATCGTTTACGCTTGTTAATCTCAGTCCAAGTCTGTAACTTATCTGGTTTAGCATGAGTTTTAAGCAAATTTTCAACTTCTTTTAACACGAGTTTTAAAACACGTAAAAAAACGACGTCTAACACTTTAAACGTCGCTTTCATCAAAGAGTTTATATAGTTATCTAAATCGAACAGGCTAGTTATCTTGACGTTCTTTTTCTTCTTCAACATCGACACCGCCATTCATTATATCTGATTGATTATACTCAATATCTTCTCGTTCGATGCGTTCCATTTCTGCCGTTGGATCATCTACCCACGGGTGGTGCTTAACAATTGTTTCTTTAGACAATATGCCGGTCGATTGCACGGCAATTTGAGAGCTTTCTAAGTCATTCATCATTCTGTTAAGACTAAATGTAATTTCGATGTCTTTCGGATCTATCTTCAATTTGTAAAAATCAACGATAAACTCAATCAACTCTTGAATAGCAACAGTGGTTTTATTCTTTAGTTTGTTTGCTTTCAAATCTAAATGACCGTATAAAAACTTGAGTGCAATACCACTAGGTGCAGCGCCGAATTTGTCTGTTTGAAAGTCGACCCCCTGGCCAAACTCCATAATATTCTGACGCATCATATCAAGATATTCTTTTGTACTAGCGACTGGCACCTCAACTTGTATCGTTTCAACGCCACCTTCACTATCTACATTGATTGCTTTGTAGTATTTTAAGCCTTGCATAAACTCTTTAAGGTTCTCGCCCTCGTAACCACGCAAGATATAAATCAACTCTGCACTCTCATCAAACATATTTTGCATATCAGATAAACGTTTATCGATAGCATCAATAATCGTTTTGTATTGCCAAATATCAGATGCCTCTTCTGAGTTGTTTTTGAATGGAATAAATGGCACGCGACCCCAACTGCCAGTTGAGAAGTGCGTTTGCTTGTTGTTCTCGCCGTAATAATAATCATTGATTAATGACCCATTCTCATACACATAGTATGTAACATCAGTATCGGTCCAGTACTCTACTTTAGTTTCATCATTTGATTTAAACACACGTATAAAAGCTTGTAGTGTATCCCTCTTGCTATCAGTCCAAATCGGTATAGATTGCTCAGCAGGTACTCTGAATAGCTTGAAATCGCCATTCTCGTCAATATATGGTTGAACCCACTCAACGCCTTTATTGCTTGCAGCGGTGAGTACATCGATCAATTCATTATCCCAACGATTATCTAGTACCTGATGTATTGTATCTAGTACCTTTTCATTCTCGCATGAGTAACTAACTGGGTTTGTAACAAGATATGCTACTTTTTGGTCAACTAAATTTTGATGATAGTTAGTAGTAATACGCCAATCTGGTTTATCTATGTCAATATTACCGTCTAAGTCATATTTATACTTTTGTCTGTAAATGTCATTATCTTTATCGTAATAGCGTTGTCCTGTTGATATATGCTCAATGTCTTTCTGATGATTTTGTACTAATCGCACAATCATCTCTTCCTGCGTTTCAACTTTAGGCGCTAACTGTTCTGTTATTTCTTCGTAATATGGTTTCTCCCATGGCCAACGAATAGTAATCACCTACCTTAATATATTCATATGGTTTTGACGCATATCACGTTCTAATGCGTAACGTGTAGCATCTATTGTATGGTTATCCTTATCTTCTAATCTTGGTTTGACGTTACCGTCTTTGTCTGTTTCATAATCAATATTTTCAAATTCTCTTGCGATATTAGGTGTGCGTGTTGGATCAATTACAATTGCATCTAAATCATCTAACCATTGTTCGCCATGTTCTACGCTGTCTGGTCCTTTCTTAACACCTTTAATACGTCTGATACCATGTTCTTGTTTTAACTCTGCAATAGACTTAGGCTCTGCACTATCTGCGTAAATCTCATCAGACTGATAACCTTTCTTCTTCAACCAGTTAGCAAACTCCCTATTGCTTATCTGTACTCCATAATGTTCATCAACTGCGTAAATAATACGTTTCTTTTTGTCGTAATGCCAACGTACAAATGCTAGAGGGTCAGTAGCGTAACCAAAGTCAACTGCGTTACGAATATTATCGAATGAGTTATATAAGTCGTCTGGTATCTTCTCTATTTGCAAGTTGTTAAACGGTACAACACCACTACCAATTGCTTCTCCCAGATATTCCCAACGATACCTTAATTCATTACGTTGTTTAGCACTCTCTGCCTCTTGTATAAACTGTTTAGATATAAAAGGGTTGTTCAAGTAAGTTGAGTGATGTACAAACGTATTATCTGGTTGGAATGACGTTTCATATTTCTTATTCGCCCAGTGTTGTTTACGCTTTGCCGGGTTATACGAGAAATAGAATTTGTAGAATAAGCCTTCGTCCAACTCTCCACGTAACATTGAGTTGGTAATCGTTGTCACTTCATCTTCTGTTTTAAATTCGCCTAATTCTTCTATCCACATAATAGAAAAAGGGAACCGACTATCTTTTAACGATTTTAATCGTTCAGGGTTCTGCGCCCCTCTGAAGATAATTCTGTTCCCTCTTGGTATGAATGTGATTTCCATTGGCGATACTTTAACTTTGAATAAGTGAGATACTTTCTGTTCTTCAATCGCCCATTTTATCTGTTCAAATACAGATGTTGCTAACGTGTTATCTGTTTTACGCACAACTACGGCATTCATTGGATAACGCATGATTAGTTGTGTAATGATGATGGATATATCAGACGACTTACCACTACCACGCCCACCTTTTGCTACTACGTTGAGTATGTCAGGGTTCTTAGTTGCTCGCCATAAATCGTGGAAGTGCTTAGGTATCAATTCAGATAGATTAAGTGATGTCGTCATTGAATTGCACCGTCGCATTCGTTTCGATTTGTTGTTTATCCGTCCACATCATATAACGCTTACCTAATAACTCTGCTGCTTTCGTTCTAGCATTTGTATCCGACCGTTTTTCTAAACTCTCTACTTCCATTTCACCTTTACCAATTCCGATTGGTATTAGTTCTTGGTCAGTAATTTCACCACGCACAACTGAAGTTAGGTATTGTAGTATCTCGTCTTGATCTGCAATACTCGCTTTTTTTAATTCTTTCATGCGCTCATCTATCGCTTTTTTAATTCCGACATTTTCCAATAGTTTATGACTTCTAGCCTTTGCGTACTTTTCACTATATCCGGCTTTTAATGCCGATTGATAAGCAACACCTGTCTTAATGTACTCATCAACGAATGTCTGTTGTTTTAAATTTAGTTTTGTCATGTCATATATCACAACCTTATGCTAATAGCTTAATAAATTTAATAATAAAAAAGACTACCCGAGTTTCTCTCGAATAGTCACTATGGGAGGTAATTAATAATGCAAAATCAAGTTTATCCAGAAAGGAGAAAAAGTACCTACCCAACGGATAGGCACTCAAGCAATCAGTGGCTGGTCAATATGACCATTACCAAACTTAATCACTTTCATTGAGAACTAACCAGCTACCTCAAAACGAGGGTTCGTGTGGATAGTTCTTACAGTATCATAATAACGACTTTTACCACGGACTTATATGCCCCTCAAGTCCACCTACACGTAACCAATTAATTCAGCTAACTTATTAATCATTGCGTTACGTCGTCTTAATATGCTTGATTTACTTGTTCCGAAGTATTCTGCTAAATCTTCCCACTCATAACAGCCAATCGGACATTCCCAATAACGTTTGTTAATCATATCGAGTGTATCTTCGTCTGCTTCTTCTACTAACTTATCAACACCGTTCACAATATTACTTAACATCACGTATCGTTTATTACTTAACTTCTTAATCGTCTGACGCTCAATCGGATTACCGGGTAGATTACTTTTCCCAGCACCTACATTCTCTGGTTCATGGTTTTCTAGCAATTCATACTCACAAACCTTTAATTCCTTACGATAACGTTCTACATGTTGGATATATTCTTCTAACTTTCTAATATCATGGCGTTCAATCGTTATCACTTATGTTCCCCCTTACTCTTTATACATATCCATACTAGATATATAATTGGTACCAATACTATCCAACTTGTCATTCCACTACCTCTAAATTAGGCTTGTGTTCTAGTACAAGTCCGTTAAAACTACGCGCATCTTCTTTAGCTGAATCTAAATCGTCGTAAGATAAAGCTTCAAATATGTTGTCAGTGATAATGCATGTATTTCCATAATCGTTTATATATTTTTTCACTAAATATACTTCTTTATTTAACTCAACCACATATTTTCCTATGTTGCATTTATTATCTTTATCTTCCGTTTCAACTAACTTTCTTTGCAAACATTTTCTATCGTATAACAAACCTGTGTTTTTATTATCTAACTCTTTAATCTTCTTCTCTGCTCTCACCCATTTATACGTTGATACCGCCCACATTATAGACAGAATAGCAATCGCAATTAACTGAAACCATTCCATCACTTACTCACCTCAGCTTTAATTCTGTTAATATCGTATTGATCACTCTCGCTAGCAAAGTCCTTAGGTGCAGTATCAATATCATCTTCGCTCTGCAACTTAACGATAAGTTCGTTAGTTAGATATTTGCTTAGTTCATACATTCCGATGATGAACCATATTTTTAGTATGCGTTTAAACATTGCGTTCACTCCTTGCCAAGTATTCTTTTAATCTCTGCTACTATGTCCTTACTCTTTAAGGTCTGCTTCTTTGATGAAACTCCCATCTTTAGACATAACCCCTTTTCTATCTTTAATCTCTCCATAAGCTTGTTCTAAGCATTCCTGCAACGTCATATTATTTTGTTGTGCTAATATCACTAAAGTTACGATAACGTCTCCTATACCGTCTCTGAGAGCATCTATATCATTTCTACATAAAGCGGCAGCAACTTCTCCACATTCTTCTGATGTTTTAGCAAATTGTGTGAATGAATTACCATTGTGTAAATCTTTATCAATACTCCATTGTTGTACTTGTTCTACTAATTGATCTAATGTGTTAGTCATTTATTGTTCCTCCTGTAACCCTTTTAATTTGTAATAAGTCTGAATACTTTCTCCTATAACTTGAATTGCCATTCCTAATAAAATAATCTTTTCGTGTGTTTTCATTTTTATTCCTCCAGATATTTAATTAAAATGTATGAACGTTCTCTATTACTCGCATTTTCAAAGTGATTAACTGAGTAACCTAACACCTGTGTGTTTGGATATTTCAATAAATGATGTTCTAATTGCTTAGTTGCAAGCCTGTCATCATAATCATCAAAATCTCTTAATTCTTTAACTCTCCACATCACTAACGCCTCCTGCATCATTTAGTATTTCCTCAACGTTGTACGCAAATTGCACAACTGTAATTTTGCCGTACAACCACTTAGCATGTTCACGTTTTATTAAAGCTAAGGTATTATTCATTGTCCGTATCCTCCCAGTATTTGAATAGGATATTTGTTTGTACGTTTGATACGCTATAACCTAAAACAATAACATGCCTATAATTATCATAGTATTTTTGAAGTTGCTTATACGCTGGGTTATAATCTCGAATATTATGAAATTCTTCTAATTCAATCACTCTCCACATCACTACCACGCTCCAAATCACTTATGCAATATCCCATTTTCATGAAAATTTCATCACTTGGTAAATCGTTCTTTTGATTGTAAATCTTAACCATCTCATCAAACGCCTCTGCCTTACGTTTAATGTCTGCAATATCATTGATGAGTTCGTCACGTTCTTTTGATACATCATATAAATTACCTTCTATTTCATAACTTAATTTAATCTCTTTATTCAATTTTTCTTCCAAATCTATATTTCGCTTGCGCAATCTTTCGAGGTCATCAAGCAATGCGTTATAACTTTTTTGTGATAATGTTACTGTCATTCCACCATAGCACCGTCCTTCCAAATTAAAGTCATTGTGCCGTCGTCATTTAAGTAATAATAGTTATAATCAGCTCTATCTATTAGTTGTTTGATACTGCAATAAAATTTTATATTAACCTCATTTTGAGTATTTCTATCGATAGATATTAATTTAGGAACCTCAGTTTCCTCCGTAATTTCTTCTTCAATTTCGACTGTGAAAGTGCATGAATGCGGGTTATAACTTATAACTTCATTTGCAATTATTTCTGGGTCGAATGAGTAATGTTCTTCGTTATAATTAAACGTATAACCGTCCAACGCTACTTCCGTTTCTTCCTGCTCTAATAAATGTTTTAAAAATTCTTTAGGTGTCATCTCTACTTTTCGTTTAATCTTTGGCATTGTACTTCCTCCCAATTGCAATTTGATAGGTGTCATCAATTTCTACTTCAATTTCGTCATCTCCAATGACGATGATTGCACTTTCTTTTTCTCCTTCAAAATTCCATTTCAACTCTTTAACATAACCGTAGTAACTCAACTGGCTATTTGGTGGTACAAACCAAATAAAATCTTTTTCATCTAAATCGATAATTTTCGGCATATTAACCACCAGCTTTCAAATGCTTAGTTGCATGATTGAGTAAGTCATAATAATAAGATGATTTGGTAACGCGTGGATAAGTACGTTTCTGATTAATGATATTCACTTTCATGTTTTTGCGTTCTCTTTTCTTCCTGCGTTCTTCTCGCATTTTGGTAATTCTAGGTTCAACACTCATACCACCACTACGTGTAATATTTCTAATTGGTTTGTTAATAATATCTTCAAGTTCCCAACCGTGATACATGCGATTGATAATTGCGTTTTCACTTATATCGTTTTCAGTAGCTTTGTTTAGTTGTTCTTCGGTAAAAATGTAAGTTTTACCATGTGATCTATATACTTTGTTAGCTTTCATCGATTATCCCCTCCGTACACGCTTTTTTTATCGTCCAACCGTAATTTAATCTATTTCTGATTGCTGTTTTTGTAATACCGTGTTCATTAGCGTACTCAAGTTTATCTAATGGGATGTAATGCAATTTACCTTGAATTATCATCACGTAATGTTTCTTACCATGTACTTTCACAACATTTCTCATACGTTCACTTCCACCCCTCTGAAATAACGCTAACGTTTTCTACTTTTTTAATATCTAAGTGTTTGTCAAACTCATCCGGGTACTTTTCTGCCATCTCAAGCACCTGCTCTTCCGTCTGCTTTTCGTTATCCGGAATAATGTAAGCGGTGCCTTCAATTTTGAATGTAACTGCTAATTTAGACATTTATAATTCCTCCACTTCCATAACTATTTTCGGTTCCTCTGCATATTGCTTAAAACTGTGTATTTCAACGATTTTGTTATCGTCTTTCCATAGATGATCATTCGCTGCATCTAACACAGTTTTGATTAAGTTATCTATATCAGGCTTAGTACGTTTGTACTGACCTATCGCTATCAGTTTTTGATTTTTTGACCAACTCTTAGGTGGTTTAAAATAAAAGTAAAGCGACACCTTAAGTTGCGTATTCAACATCTTTTTAGGTAACTGGGTCTGTATAAACTTCTTATGCGCCGTATATGACGCTGGCATGTATGTTTGAACAAATCTACCTGTATTCCTGAAACGTGGACGAGGCGAGCCAATAGGTGCCTCATACGTTTCGTTAAAGTTAATTTCTATCCGCACGTTGTCACTCCTAGAATAAGAATTCATCTATTGTTGTCTGCTGTTGTAATTCTTCTTTTCTAAATAATTTATGCTTACGTTTCATCTTTGCTAACTCATCTTTAGTCACAAATGGTTTAAAATACTTATCACTCATTCCACCTTTATTAGCAAGATAGAAAGTACCGTCATCTCTAGGGAGAACCCTAAGCATTTCCCAACCGTCACTTTCATATAATGTGTAAGCATTAGGTTGATTTTTTATAAGTCCCATATTCGACCACTGCCTCCCTCACACGACGTTCTGCAAGTTTCTGGAAGTATATATCCTCCAACTTGTCTTGGTCGCCCTGTGCGTATTCTATGAGTTTCTGAGCATACACATCTGAACACTCAAGATTAAGTTTGATGTCGTCTATCGTCACCATGCGTCACGTCCTCTGAAATCATCTCCCAGCACTCGAACTGTTCTCGCATTTTGTTTCATGCGTGAATTGATCCGTTGCCAGTTCATATTCTGATTTAATTCTTTGTCACTAAAGTTAGTAGTAAAGATGTTATTCTTACCTACTCTGTTATCTACAATTGAAAATAGTTTATTTAATGTGTGTTCAGTGTTTTCTACACCTACATCATCAAGTACAAGTAAATCTATGCTGCTTAATAGCTGTACGAGTTCATCTGTTGTTTCAGTAGCGTTTCGGTTGTATGTTGCTTTAATACGCTCCATTAACATTGGAATATGCATGAATGCTACCGAATATCCTTGTTGCTTAATTGCCTTTGCTATGGCATAGGCTAAATGGCTTTTTCCAGTACCATATGAGCCTTGCAATATTAATGACTTGGGTTCATCTACCGAAAAACCTTTAACGTACTCAATAGCCGTACTCTTTGCATGTACTTGATGGTCATTTTGTGGTTGGTAACTGTTAACTGTTACATCACGTAAAGACGCGTTCACATTAGATTGGTTAAAGATACGATTGAGATACTTTTGCTTTCTCTGTTGCTCAGCTTCTTTACCAGCAGCAATCATCGAGCAATCACAACCATGTCTAAACTCTTTTCCGTTACTGAATTTGTAATAGTCGTAGGTGTTGCCACATCTTTCACATTTAAGATTATGTTCTTCTTCTACAATGTTTCGATTAGGCTTGATATTCCTTGCTAAACTTCCTAATGATTGCATGTCTTATCACTCCTAGTCCCAATAACTTTCGTCATACTTCATTCTATTTAGTTGATCCATGCCACTAGGTTGTGTTTCTTGATTGAGGTATCCTTCAAATTTAGTTCCGAATAATGTTTCAGGTCGTAGATACTTTTCCATGTCTGTACCTTTCCACTCAATAACCTTGTTGTTAATAACTTGTTTGAAGTCATCTAATGTAAAACCTTCATCTGTTCTAGCACGTATGACTGTTTGATTTTTCTTAGTCGTTGATTTGTAGTGCTTACCAGTTTTTTGGTTAAGGTAATCAATCACGTCTTTATATGGATACGCAGTCGACGAAGGAGACAATATATTATTGTTAGTAGTCTCTGTTGTAATCTCTGTGTAGTCTCTGGTATTGGTCGTATCATTTTGATACGCTCCATCGTATCTTTTTGATACACTCGTCGTATCATTTTGATACGATGGTCGTCTCATACCTTCCAAAGTTTCATAATTAATGCTGTACCACTTCGTTTTGTCGAATTTCGCTTTATTATAATTACCTACGTAAAGTAAATTTTGTTTTTCTAAACTGTATACAGTACGCTTGATTGTTATTACCGACCAAAAAGGAAAGTGCTTTTGCCATTCAGGAAATGAGTTGTATATCCAGCGTCTACCATCGTAGTTATGGTTACTTTTCTTTAACCAATAGTGCATTTGCTGTAATACAATTGCTTCATTCAAACCTATTTCAGTAGCTAATTTAGGTAAGACTAATATTGGGTAATCATCAATTAATAGATTATTCATCGTTAGCACCTTCTTTCAGCGCTTTTATCCTTTCTGGTATTTCCCAGTTAGTTATGAATTCTTTGAGTTCTTCTGTCATAGGCACTTTATTTAAAATGACTTCAGATCCATATAGGAAAACAACTATTTTGTTATAAGCTAAAGCTGCTTTTTCCCTACTATCGAAATATTCTGTACTATATATTTTTCCTTCAATTCTTTTTCTAGCAGAAAATTTAGAAGGCATATCTGTATGATTGCCAATACCTCTGTAACCATATTTATTTGTTTTTCTAGTATTGCAAAACCTTTTGTGAGGAAAATAATTTCTATATTGACGCAAATCTTTACCTATAACATTCTTAAAACCATCACCTTCCCAGAATTCATCAACAGCATGGTTATAAGCTTTAGCTGCTAAATCTTCCGTTTCGAAAAGCCCTAGATGTTTAGGTTTACCATCAACATTTATTTTCGCAACCCATTTATTAGCATCTTTACGCCAACTCACACCTTTGTATTTAGAAGAACTATTACTTTTAGGCTTTTCCCATCTTGATCTATTACCTTTTGTGGTTAAATTAGACTTAGTGAAATTATTGTTTTTAATTTTTTGGAAACTACCTTTTTGTATAAATGTTGTTAATAAAACATCAGTTCTTTCAATACCAAACCTAGTATGGATATATCTTGTGTTTCCTTTATAATGTTTGTACCAAATGTGCTGGCTCAGTCTATCGTAATCTTCATCATCTACGAATATTTCTTCTCCATCTTGCAAAAATATTGATTTAACCATCTTACTCACTCCCCGTACAATATCCACTCTGGCGTAGTGTTAAATTCCTCAGCCATTTTTCTTATTGTTTTCATTGGCGGTAACTGCGCTCTGTTTTCCCAACGACACACAGCTAATCGTCCTACACCTAAACGCTCACCAAATTCAGATTGGAGCATATTAGCATCTAATCTTATTTCATTTATGCGTTGAGCAATTTTCATTCTATCCTCTGGTCTAATCATTATTGATCGCATTTATTTCCCTCTCCTTTCAGCATTTTGTTTAGTCTGTCATCTACTTTGATCCAGCTATCCTGTAAGATATATTTCTCATCAAAAGACTTAACGCCTATGTTGTGCTGTTCGGAATGATGTTCTCTACATAAAGCTAATACTTCATAATCGTAATGCTGCATCTTCTTACGGTTAGCACCACGACCTATTGCGTAGTGATGTGCAAGGTCAGCACCACTCTTACCACATAGAACACAGTTGCGATTGACTGTTGCCCAGTAAAGTAACGACTTATCGCCTTTTAATAAATCACTTGTTTTGTAAGCGAGTATTATTCCGTTAGCAAATACCCAATCGATTGTCACTTCGATAATCTGACTAGCTTGTGTACGTGTGCAGTTACTTAATGAAATGCGTTCATCATATCCGTAATACGTTCTTACATATTCGATAAACATATGGCGCATGTAGTCCATTGGCATACCTGTATGGACTTCTATATCTTTGACAAGTGCGAATATCTTCTTACGCTGCTTATTCGTTATTCTGAATAGATCAACTGGAATGACATCGACTTCTACATCAAAACCGTTATCAAGTAAGAGTGAAGTCTTGTTATCTAGTTCTACACCCTCAATGACGACGGTAGTTGTACCGTCATCTTGAGTGATGTAATTTTTGATTAAAGGCATTTACTCACGTCCTAGAATGGTAAATCGTCATCAGTGATTTCAATTGGACCGTTAGCATTTTGCATTCCGTTTCCAAACGGGTTATTGCCTGTTGGTGCTTGTCCTCTTTGTTGTTGTGATTGATTGTTTTTTTGATTGTTATTCTTTGGCTCTAAGAACTGAACACTGTCTGCTACTACTTCTGTTACGAATACACGTTGGCCTTCTTTATTTTCATAGCTACGTGATTGAATACGACCGTCTACGCCAGCTAAATTACCTTTCTTCAAATAATTATTGACGTTATCAGCTTGTTTTCTGAACACTACAATGTTAATGAAATCAGCCTCGCGTTCACCTTGTGCGTTTGTGAATGTACGATTGACCGCTAGTGTGAAAGTGGCAACATTCACACCGCTTTGTGTTGTTCTGAATTCTGGATCTTTTGTTAATCTGCCTACTAAAATTACTCTGTTTATCATTCTTTAATTCCTCCAAGCCATTTATTAATTTGTTGTCTTGTAACGTTGATTTGTTGTTTGTTTAAATCATTTACATTCATATTTTTTAATTTTTCTATCTGTTCTTGATATTTGCTTGCAGCATTACTTCTTTCAGCAATTTCGATAAAACTATCTGCTTCTTGTCTAAGTAACTCTTTTAATTGATTACTTGACGTTGCATATCTTTCTTGTTTTTCTTTCGCATCGGCATCATCTTCATCAGTTGGGATATTGAAGAACTTCATTAAGAAGTATCTTTCTGCGTAAGTTAATGCAGTACCATGCGCTTTCGATACATCGTCTTGTTGACCTACTGCATAAAACGTTACTTCGAACTGTTCTTCTGGTTTATCAGCATTAATCCATACATAAGTTAATTTCATTTCAACGATAAATTCTGATGTTGTAATCTCACGACCAGCTTTTTTATTAAATCTTGTTACATCAATTTGTTTGTAATTTTCTTCAGATGTTTTTGGTACAAGCAATAAATTGTTTTCAATCATCTTATTTCTAATTCTGTGTAATACTTGAGAGCCACTTACATATGAGTAGTTGTAACTCTTTGCGTCTTTAGTAAAACCATCAATATTAGCTTTAACGTCTGCTATCTTTTGGAATAAATTAAGTTGTTCAGCCATCGTTTACCTCCTCCAAATCTTCAAAACTGTATACTTTACGCGTTTCTTTCGTTTCGATTGTTGATACTTCAATCAAATGTTTATCCCAGTCAATGTCTATATCTTGCAAACCATCGAATTTACGAGCATTACGTCTTAAAGCATTGTAATTAGCATATTCTTGAGCAGTAGGTTTATTAGTGATCCAGCGTCCAAAGTAATTATCTTTAATGCGATACTCTACTTCACAATTTAATATTGGCTCTTGCATTCACATACTCCTCCAATCGTTTATCCGCCCTGTCTGCTCTAGCATCTGCACTTTGCCACATCTTGATATAATGATTGATACTGTCGTTCAAAGCATCTATATGTTCGTTTGCGGTATCTAATTGACGTCGTAAATAATCATTTTGCAAACCAACTATTACTAAATCGCTACTGTCTTTGAGTATATTGTTATATTCTTTTAAAGATAGAGTTACCTCTTGCATGATTAGTCCTCCCGTTATATGATTAAGATGAAATTTTTGTTAAGTGTTTGACTGTTAGTCGTTGCAGCGACTTTCAGTCTTTTTTTGTGCGTAAAATAATTTGTCGAAAAACAGATACGTTACTGTTGACGCAACAATTGCAATTGCTACTGCATTAGTGATGAATACATTCATCATCATTGATAGAAAGAATACTACGTTAAACATCATGCCTGAGATTAAGATTGTTTTGTCTTTGATTGACATTCTCTTAACCTTCTTTCTTCTAGATTTTTAATCGCCGGCTCTAAGTAGCCACGTTTGGCAAAAAAGTTAAACATCATTGTTTGAATGTGCTTTGGCATTACGACCCCTCCTTTCGTGTATAATTTGGTTATCGCTACTGCGATGGTAGGTGGTGATAAGATTGAAAACTAACTATAACTTTAGTATCAATGTTAGAAATGCCGGTAAGTTTGAAGAAACACCATGTGAATTTGTAGATGGTAGCAAAGGTGTTCGATTAGCTTACGAAAATGGTTTGGTTGTAACAATCCACGTTGACGGCAATAATATTGATATACGTTCAAGTCACCTATTAATTTTGGTTGATGAAAACCCTTTAACTTTTGATGTTGATATGAATACAAAAAATCCTAAATAATTTTTTTACCATCAACAGTTAAAGACAATGTATTTTTATTTTGGAGATGTAAGAGGTCTATTGTCGTTAGTAATTCCTCTTCGCTCCATTTTTCTTTTTCTGCTAGTTCGATGATTTTTACTGCTATTTCATGTATCTTTTTTAAATCTTGCATTATTTTATGCCTCCTTTAAGTTGTTTGTTCGATTGTGGGTTAAGCGAGTCTTTTTAAGACTTCAAAATCTCCATGTCTTTCAGCAACATCAATTTGATGGTCCGTAAGTCTTAAAAAATGAGGTGGCATATTTACTAATTCTAGATTTCCTATAAATTCCATAGCTTTTTCGAAGTCGACATGTCTAATTGTTGTGTAAGTAATTGAATTGAAATGTCTATTAAGTGTCGAATAAATACCTTGAATAAAGTGACAACGTTTTTTATGGTAAAGTTCTTTAGATACATGTTCTTTGAAAAATTGGTCGGTTAAATAATATGAGTGCTCTCCTACTTTTGATTGAATATACTTCCCTTCACCACGACTTAATACGTTGTTTTTTTCATTTTCTTCCATACGTTTATTGAGTCTGTTTTCCGTATCAATCATTTTGCTTTCAAACTCATTCATTTTTTCATCTTGTTCTTTCATTTTTTTATCGTGCTCTTCCATTTTGATAAAAAGTTCTCTGCTAAATTCTGCTTGCTGCACTAATTGGTCTGCTTGTCGTCTACTGATATCGATTAAATTTTTAGACATCGATTACATCTCCTTTGTTAAGTTGTTGGTTTAATTTTTTTGATAAATCGAGTAAATCATCTGCTATCTTTTTAATAGGCTTAATCGCATATTCATTACTTAAAATATATTCATCATGAATGAAGTAAGTCATAGGTGCGATTTCTTTGATTAGTTCCTCGCCTTTTTTAACAAGGTCGTACACTTCTTTTTGGGCCTTTAATCTACGTTGTCCGTCATCTAACTTTCTATTCATATCGCCTAACGCTTTATTTAATTCATCATATTTCTGCGACTTCTCACTTATTTCATCTCTACGTTGCTCCATATCTTTGATGTCTTTTTCCAATTTTTCGTTACGTTGTTCAATCAATTTTTGTTGGTGTCTTGATTGAGCAAGCGCATTTTTAGTTTCTTGATAGTCCTCAGGCTCCATATACTTCTCAATCACTTCTGGCTCTCTACTCTCTGCGTCTTCTAATTGTTTCTTAGCAATCTCTTCTGAGCGTTGTGCTTGTTCTACTTGTGATTGGAGTTGGGCGTTTTGTTGTTCGAGTTCTTCCTTATCTTTCTGAAGTTGTTTATATTCTTTGTGTGTTGTGATGTCTCCATCTAAAACTTTTTGTTTCAAATCATCTGGAGCATTCTTTTTCATCACTTCTTTTTGTAAAGACTTAGGTGCGTTAAGGAAGTTATCTTTTTGTAAGTTGTCTAGATTTGTAGACAACTCAACTAAATTGATATAGTAATAAACTTGGTTTTTATTTAAACCTCCACTTTCAAACCACTTATAAAAAATTCCTTTATCATGGTTAGCTAGTTTATCTTGCGCTTTTTTCAATTCTCTCCCTATTTTTATACGAGCGTCTTCTGCAATACCGTTAATTGTGTATTCACGTTCTTTTAAGAATTCTGCCGTTTCATTATCTACAAGCGAATAATCAAACGTTTCATTCATATGTTCTATTTCAAACAATTGGTTCCACCTTCTTTAAGTTGTTTGTCGTTCTTTTTCGGGAACGTCTTGAGTAAAAAAAATATCCAAATTATTTGTTTCGTAGCCTAATATTTTAGCCATTTTAATAAACTCATTCGCTCCAATATCTACAATACCATTTTCTCTTTTAGCGTATGGAGTTCTTGTTTTCCACCCCATTTTGTGCGCCATCTCATCTTGCGTTATTCCACAAGCTATTCTTTCTGCTCTCAATCTTTTTAAGTTGAGTACCATGTTGTCACCTCCGTTCGTTCTCGTTTGAGAACTGTATATAACTTAACATGTACCGTTCCCGTTAGTCAACACTTTTTGCTTATAAAAATTCAAAAAAGTTTTTTCTACCTATATATTGTATTCGTTTGGGAACGGTGATATAATCTAATTGTTCACATGAAAGAACAAAATATTTATTCAGGAGATACTTAAAATGAGAAATAATGATGAAATAATCACAATAATTAAATCAGCTATGAAGGAACAAGATATGTCACTTAGTGAATTGGCTCGTCGTGTTGGAGTTGCTAAATCTGCTGTATCACGTTATTTAAACTTAACTAGAGAATTTCCATTAAATCGTTCAGAAGATTTTGCAAAAGCACTAAGTATCAGTACAGAATATCTACTTGGTTTTGATAAAAGTGAACAACATGAACAACCTCAACTAGAAACCCTACCAGTCAAAAAGATTCCAGTTGTTTCAAAAGTATCTGCTGGCTTACCTATATATAGTGAAGAAAATTTGATTGATTACATATACTTTGCTACTAACAAACTTAATTCAGATAAAGAAGAATTTGGTTTAAAAGTGTCTGGCGATAGTATGGATAAGATTTTCCAAGATGGCGATATCGTTGTAGTAGAAAAAGATTCTGTTGTTGAAAACGGTCAATTAGGTGTCGTTATGATTAATGGTTATAACGCTACCGTTAAACGTATTAGATACAATGGCGACCAAATTATATTAATTCCAGAATCAAATAATTCTAGCCACTACCCACAAGTGTATGGCAAAAATGACGAAGTAAAAATAATTGGTAGAGTTGTAGCAAGTCAAAAACTATTTTAATAAGCGCCCAAGCGGCGCTCTAATATAATTTTATTCAAAGGAGAAATGTAGAATGAAAAAAGTCTTATTTATTTTATTATCTTGTTTCTTAGTTTTAGCGGCATGTAGTAACAACAATAGCAATTCGAAAAAGTCGACTTCCGTTGATGAAAACAAAGTACAATTCACTAATGATACTTTAGTTCTTGATCAAGCTGTTTTAAAAATAAAAGACACATTTTTAGTTAACGATAAGGATTCGGATAACGGAAAGAAATTATTAGCATTTAAATACGAGGTTAAAAGTAAAGACGGAGATGAACAAATAACGCCAATGAATGTTTGGATTGCGTCAATGGAAGCCGTTCAAGATAGCGAAAATACCGAAAGTAAACTTGAAGTTGGTCCAACGCCTAATACTGGTAAATTCGAAGAATGGGACAAACACAACAGCGATGTGATTAAGAAAGGTAAAACTGCTAAAGGTATTATCACTTATGAGTTAGAAAATGATAAGCAAGTGACTTTAAAAGCTACACAAGGTGCTGGTGGTAAAGACTTAGGTAATAAAAAAATTAATATTTCTAAACTTAAAACGATAGATTATTCTGTTACAGAAGATATAACTAGTAATGGTGAAAGTAATACAAAAAGTATAGCTAGTGTGCCTGGAAGTAAATCGTTTGAAAGCTTAAGTGATAATGAAATTAAACATGATAATAGTAACGACAAACAAACACAATCAAAGCAAAGTAACCAATCACAACAAACTAACTTACAACAAGCGTCTAATCAACCAACACAATCTAATAACCAAGTAGACAACCAGCCAGAACCGAATGGCTATCACAAAGTTTATAATCAAGTTAATCCTGAATTAGTAGCACATAATGACGAACTATCAAGACAACAGACGCAAGCTAAAATTGAATACAATAAGAATTTTGACCCAGCCAAAGATGATGATTTATATAATATTGAAACTGGCTCAAAAGTAAGCGAGGAATAAAATTTATGGGTAGCCCGCCTACCCTTATTATTTTTTTACTTTTTTTGAGGTGATTTAATGAACGTAGCAATATATTGTCGTGTCAGTACACTAGAGCAAAAAGAACATGGCTATTCTATTGAAGAACAAGAACGGAAACTTAAATCATTTTGTGAGATAAATGATTGGAATGTAGCTGATGTTTTTGTCGACGCTGGTTTCTCTGGTGCTAAACGTGACCGACCAGAGTTACAACGTCTGATGAACAATATTAAACGATTTGATTTAGTCCTAGTGTATAAGTTAGATAGGCTCACACGTAATGTGCGTGACTTATTGGACTTACTAGAGATATTTGAACAGAATAATGTAGCATTTAGGAGTGCTACGGAAGTTTATGATACTTCAACTGCAATAGGAAGATTATTTGTTACATTAGTAGGTGCGATGGCTGAATGGGAACGTGAGACAATTAGAGAACGTACACAAATGGGAAAACTTGCAGCACTTAAAAAAGGTATCATGCTTACTACTCCACCGTTTTATTATGATCGTGTAGATAATAAATTTGTACCTAACGAGTATAAAGAAGTCGTGCTATTTGCTTATGATGAAGCATTAAAAGGTAAAAGCGCTAAATCAATAGCACGTAAATTGAATAATTCTGATATTCCACCACCGAACAACAGAAAGTGGGAAGATAGGTCAATCACACGAGCGTTGAGAAGTCCATTTACAAGAGGACACTTCGAATGGGGAGGCGTTTACTTAGAGAATAACCACGAGCCTATTATTACCGAAGAAATGTATGAGAAAGTTAAAGATAGATTAGAAGAACGTACTAATACTAAAAAGATAAAGCACGTATCTATATTCAGAAGTAAATTAGTTTGTCCTGTTTGTGATAGTAAATTAACAATGAATACTCATAAGGTAACACTGAAAGATAGAGCGTATTATAACAAGCACTATTACTGTAATAATTGCAAAGAGACACCTAATTCAAAACCTGTGTATATACGTGCCGAAGAAGTAGAGCGAGTATTTTATGAGTATCTACAACATCAAGATTTAACGCAATATGAAGTGGTTGAAGATACAGAAGAAAAAGAAGTAGCGATTGATATCAATAAGGTTATGCAGCAACGGAAAAGATACCATAAGCTATATGCTAACGGACTTATGAATGAAGATGAGTTAGCTGAATTGATTGAAGAAACGGATATAGCAATCGAAGAATATAAAAAGCAAAGTGAGAATAAAGAAGTTAAGCAGTATGATACAGAAGATATAAAAGAATATAAAAATTTGTTACTTGAGATGTGGGATATTTCAAGTGATGAAGAAAAAGCTGAATTTATTCAAATGGCGATTAAGAATATATTTATCGAATATATATTAGGCAAGAATGATAATAAAAAGAAACGTCGTTCCCTTAAAATAAAGGATATCGAGTTCTATTAATATTTTATGGAAGTATACACAATTAACCAA